>CAIWHS010000039.1 GCA_903912515.1 uncultured Planctomycetaceae bacterium | reverse complement strand
ATGGCCAAAGCCGTTTGCATGGTCATGAATATGGACGAAATGATCGGCGGTGCCTTCGCCAAGGGCCTGCTAAACCTGAAAGAAAAAGTCGAACGAGGTTCAGGAAAATAAAAGGCTCTAATCTCATCCCTGATGTACTTTATGCTCCAAAAGCGACTTGCCAATCAGCGTGAGAATTGCAACCAGTGTTAGCACACTGGCCGCCGCAAAGGCCCCCTGAATGTCATACTCCTGGAACAGCTTTTCCACCCGCAGGGGCAGCGTGTCTGTCTGCCCTGAGATGCGGCCAGAAACCACATGCACCGCGCCAAATTCGCCCATGGCGCGGGCGTTGCACAATATGATTCCATACAGCAAGCCCCAACGCAGGTTGGGAAGGGTCACCCGCCAAAACATCGCCCAACCGTTGGCCCCAAGGCTGAGCGCCGCCATTTCTTCATCCGCACCCTCCGCTTCCAGCAGAGGAACCAGCTCCCGGGCCACCAGCGGAAAGGTGATGAATGCCGTGGCCAATACCAGCCCCGGTGGGGCGAAAATGATTTGCCATCCATGCTCGCGTAGCCATTGGCCCAGGCTGGATTGCAGCCCCAAGACCAACATGAAAACCAACCCGGCCACCACGGGTGATATCGACATGGGAAGGTCGATCAAACTGATCAGTAACGCCCGACCCGGAAATTCGAACCGGGCGATCGCCCACGCTGCTGCGATGCCAAACACCACATTCATCGCCACAGCAACAGGCGAAACCATCAAGGTGAGAAAGATAGCGTGTAGCGTGTCTTTGTCGCCCAGCAGTTTTTGAAAATAGGCGCCAACTCCTGCAGAAAAAGCCTGAAAAAATACATGCGCCAACGGCACCGCCACCAACAAGCCAATCACCAGATACGTGGTGCCAACCAACAGATAGCGCACCCAGCGTGGGTCTTTGCGAGCTTGGGATCTTGGCTGAAACGACGCTAAATCCACGGCGGAATTTCCATCTGCCGCTGGTGCTACCGCTGCGGAATCATTTTGCATGGGGTTGGCTCCATCGCTCCGCAAGGCTGATGAGAACCAGCAGCACAAAAGAGAACCCCAGCATCACCACCGCCACGGCCGCCGCTTCACGGTAGGCGAATTCCTCAAGGCGCGAGACAATCAACACCGCCGCGATCTCGGTCTTGAATGGCATGTTGCTCGAGATGAAAACCACGCTGCCATATTCTCCAACACCACGCGCGAATGCGAGGGTGAATCCCGAAAGCAATGGCGGCAGCAAGTGGGGGAATATCACATGCCGAAAAGTGTGCCATCGGCTCGATCCCATCACTGCGGCCGCCTCTTCCTCGTCGGAATCCAGTTCGGCCAAAACCGGCTGCACGCTCCGCACCACAAAAGGAAAACCCGTGAAAATCAGCACCAGCACAATGCCCAGCTTGGTGTAGGCAACCTCTATGCCGAGGGGGGTTAAAAACTGCCCCAGCCATCCACCCTTCACATAAAGGCTGGCATAAACCAGTCCGGTTACCGCCGTGGGAAGGGCTAGCGGCACATCCACCAAAGCGTCAATCAGTGTTTTAAAGGGAAATTTGTAGCGCACCAAGGTCCACGAGACCACCAGCCCAAGAACAATGTTGATCAGTGCGGCAATCAGCGCGCATTCAAAGGTCAACCAATAGGCGGCGCGGGCCCGGGGCGACCAGGCGGCTCGCATAAACTCTTCCAAGGTCAAATCCAAAGATTTCACCACACACGCCGTCAGTGGAATGAGCACTAGCAAACTGAGGTAGGTGACACTCAAACCCAGGGTCAGGCCAAATCCGGGCAAAACCCGGCGGGTGATGGTTCTCATTTGGCTTTGCCCCCGCCATGCAGTCGGGTGTAAATGCTGTCAAAGAGAGCCCCTTCGCTAAAAAACCGCCTGTTCAATTCGGCCCAAATGTCCGCCGGGTTCTTCATCCCCGGTGTCAGTTTGGCCACATCAAACATTTCCAAAGTACCAAACTCGTCCTTGTGCCGCTCCCAAGCTTCCGGGTCGGTTGGCCGGTAATGGTGCTTGGCGATCAAATCTTGCGCCTCGGGAGTGTAAGTGAACCGCATATAAGCCTCCGCCGCGGCGAATGTGCCCTTGCGACGGGCGTTGGCTGTAACCACTGCCACATGCGGCTCGGCAAGCACACTGATGGCCGGCCTAATGATCTCAAGCTCACCCTTGGCCTCTGCCACCTCCAAAAAAGCCTCGTTTTCCCAAGTAAGGTGCACATCGCCGATTTTTTTTTGTGAGAAGGTCATGGTTGCTGCTCGGGCCGAGGTATCGAGAACAGGCACACTGCCAAACAGCTTTTCCAAAAATTGCTCAGCATCGGCCTCGCTGCCACCCCTTAAAATCACCGACCCATAAGCTGCCAGCAAACTCCATTTGCCGTTTCCGCTGGTTTTGGGGTTGGGGGTGATCACCTTCACATCAGGTTTAGCAAGGTCCGGCCAATCCTTAATCCCTTTGGGGTTTCCCTTGCGAACCACAAAAACAATTGTCGAGACAAACGGAAGCGATCGGTTAGGTAGGTGGTCTTCCCAACTCTCCTCAATGAGCCCGGCTTTGTGAATGGCGTTGGTGTCGCTCCAAAGTGCCAAAGTGACCACATCAGCATCTAGGCCATCAATTACCGCTCGCGCCTGGCTGGAGGAACCACCGTGCGACTGCCGAATGGCTACGGTCTCACCCCGGTCCCGCTGCATATGTTCCGCAAACCGAGTATTGAT
>CAIWHS010000038.1 GCA_903912515.1 uncultured Planctomycetaceae bacterium | reverse complement strand
ATTCGCATCCTTTTAAATCATCGTGATGGTGGTGAGTATGTTGTGAATGATTACCATCGTGATCGCAATATTCTTCTTTTATGGATTCTGTTTTTTTACTGCTTCCTGCTGAAATCCAAACGGAGATAATCCGAATGAAGGCGAGTAAGACTAATGTGATTGATCCAGCTAGTAGCCAAGAATGGAATTTTGGGGCTAAAATGATTTCAACTTTACCACCCAAATAAAGGAGAATTCCAACCAGTCCCAAGCAGCCGCAGAGTATTGCTTGCATCAAAATTTCAGTCGGTCCACCATGACCGTGGCTGTGAGAGCCATGGTTGTTGTCATTGCTTCCGCTGCTTCCTTTCGTAGTTGCTTCCTGCTCAGGTGGAGTTGCCATAGGGAGGGAGAATGCTTTTTGGGGAGTATTCATGGTGTTTGATTGACCTCCTGGGAAACCGAAATTGTTGGATTTGCTGTTTGAACTTGTGGATTTGAGTTTCTTAACCAAAATGCGTGAGTGATTAACATGTAAACTAGCACTTGAATTGCAACCGCAGTCAGTATTGTGGCGATTAGTTTGGGTTTGAATATTCTCGTATACATCAGAAGTAATTTGAGGTCCATCATTGGGCCAAAAACAAGAAACCCTAACTTTGCTGCTGGAATCATTTTGACAAAGGCTGCTGCTATAAAGGCATCAGCCTCGCTGCATAGGCAAAGTACAAACCCAACCAACATCATCAAGGCTATCGATAAAATTGGCCAAGTGTCTGAAAGACCGCTTATTTCTTCTTGGGTTAGAAAAATTCTAATTCCTGCAGAAAGTAGCGCCCCGATAGTTAGAAAAAACGCAATATCTAAAAAATCATGGACCGCCACACCGGTTATTCTGTCCAACCTAGACCATAATCCTTTAGGTTTGTTTTCCTCGTCACTGTCCAAAGTTTGTGAAATTCCTTCAACCAAAACCGTTTTTGGGTCAGGGTAAAGGAGGTGAATTATTAAGCCTGTGCCAACAGCAACAAGGTAAGCGGAAATGGCCCTGGCAAAAGTCATTGGACCTGCGCCCCATTGACTTCTGCCGTCCGCCAGCAGGGTATTCTCCATACCACTAAAGGCCGTGTATGTGCTGAACAAAACAATTGGATTGATGACAGGGCCTGCTAAAAGGTATGCGACACAACTGCTGAGGGGCAAACCCTTGCGAAGCAACCTTCGCATGATTGGAATGATTCCGCATTCACACATCGGAAAAACCAATCCGAGAAAACCGCCTGCAAAAACCCCCATAGCCGCCTTCTTTGGGAATATTTTACCCAAAAGCTTACTGGGTAAAAATTCCTCAAGTAACCCGGCAATTATTGCTCCAAGCACAATGAAGGGCAAAGCTTCGTAGAAGATGCTCGTGAAGATCAGAAGAAAGTCCTTGATCTTCAGGAGGATATCCATGTCATGCATTCTTTATTTCCCGTTTATTGCTGGACTGTTCAATTAGTTGCATTATCCAATAATTAGGACAAAAATTCCATCGCTGGCTGGCATGATTAGCAAGGTTTTCAAGTGATTTCCTAATATCTGAGATTTTTGATTGGTCAGTTGACTCGCTGTGTGTTGCCATCCCTGAGGGAAAATAAAGAAACAATAAATAAAGCAACTGTGATTAAAACAATTGCGCCTGAAGTTCCCAGTGGATACCCATGGGTGGAGCATTCCCAGCTGGCTATTTGGCCACCAATCGCAGAGAAGAGGCAGATAACCAAGGTTAGCCAAAACATTTGTTTAAGATTTTTACTCCAATTCATTGCAGTGGCTGCAGGTACAATGAGTAAAGCGTTAATAAGTAGCACTCCAACCAATCGCAGAGACAAGTTCACCACAATCGCCAAAAGGATGATAAATGCGTGTTGAAGGAATGCTTGGCGAATTTTTCGGGAACTGGCAAGGCTGGAATTGAAGCTGCCCAACACCAAGCCGTTGAAAAAAAACAAAAGGAAAAGACTTACCAACCCTAATGCTGCCAAAAGTAAAACCAGCTCAAAAGAGCGAACCTGAAGGGGATCACCGAAAAGGAATTCCTCTAGGTTGAAAAATCGACGGTTTTTTACAAGCTGGCTAAGTGCCGCAGCAAGCCCCAAGGATCCAGCAAAAAATACACCAATAACCGTATCGCTTCCCAACCGGGTTCGATGCCTCACTTGGGCGATGCCAAGCCCAACCACAGCGCCGAAAAAAATCATCAATGGGGTCACGAAGTACCAAAATCCATTGTCATCTTCGCTGTTTTCGCCAATGAAAAATTCAAATAACAGAAACCCAATCGATACCCCGGCAAAAGCGCAGTGGGCTAGGGCGTCGCTGAAAAATGCCATACGGCTTCCAACCACCATGGAGCCCATTAATCCGCAAATGGATCCAACGAGAATCAATGCAATCAACGCCCGCAAATTGAACAACTGGGCGAGGAAGCTTCCCTCAGGAAATAAATCCGCAAGATTTCCAAGCGATTGGTCTAGGAGCGTTTCCATAATTAGAGTTTGTGTCCAATCTTGTACTACTGGCCCGATGACCTAAGCTCTTTTTGAAACGCCATTCGTTTCCCGATCCGAAGCATCATGGACATGCATTCTTGGGATTCTTCTGGGGAAATCACCAACGGGGGTGATATTCGCACCACCTTTTGGGCCAATGGCCCCAGTAGGTGAATACCTTCATTGCCTTCTCCAAGGTAGCATTCCAAAACAAAAAGGTTGGCCCATTCGTTAGCTTTCAAGCCTGAGTGGTCAGCCATTTCGATTCCCCAGACCATCCCACCGTTTTCGCCCCTAACATTGGCAATGAACGGACACAGATCTCGTAGGCTGCAAAGGCCGTTTTCTATTACGGTAGAAGCTTTTTTCATGAGGTTTAGTGGGTTAGCCTGAGCAAATTCTTCAAGTGTGGCGACAACAGCTGCTGATGCAAGCGGATTTGCGCTCCAGGTGTCTGATCCTTCTCCGTAATCCATAGATTCAAGTATGTCTGTTCTCCCCACCACCGCAGCTACTGGCATGCCATTGCCAAGCCCTTTGCCCAAAACCACCAAATCTGGCTCGAGACCGTAAGTTTCAAATGCGAATAAATCGCCCGTTCGACCAAAATTAGATTGAACCTCATCAAGGATGAAAACGATGTCGTGCTCGCGGCAAAATTCCTGAACCATTTTTAAATACGATGCCGGAGGGTGATAGGAACCCCCGCCTCCCAGATACGGCTCCGTTATGAGGGCAGTTATCTTTCTCCCATGTTGGTTCCATAGGTTTTCCAACTCAAGTCGGTAGGGTGTGCAGTCGAATGATTTGTTTCGAAAGGAAATGTCATTGCATTCAAGCATAGGAAACGAAAAAAAATGAACCCGGGGATCCCGATCCCGATCTTTCTCACTACCGGTGACAGCCCCAGCCAAACCTTTTTTTCCGTGAAAGCCATGTCGGCTGGCCAAAATATTGTCTCGACTCCGATCGCGTGCCAGGACTGCCCACAATGCTTTCACCACAGCTTCCGATCCAGAGGCAGCCCATAACACTCGTTCCAGCTTGATGCCGCCTGGTCGGGATGAGCAAGCTTCGAGCAAGAGTTTTGAGGCTATCACCTCGACGGGGGTGATAGCGTTATATGCAGTCATCGGGATTGCTTTGAAGGCCCCGCTGCAATGAATCGAGCATTCCGGCTTGCAAGCAGATCCTTGGGCCTGGCGGGAGAAATCGGCCCACCCCATCAAGTCGAAAAATCGCCTCATCCACCGGCAGGGATTATGTCCAAGATTGGCGACAAGTACACCAGAAGTGAAGTCCGCAAGTCGTCGCCCTTCAGGTGTCCACAAGAATGAGCCAGCACTTTTTGCAATCACAGTCTGGGTTGGTGTGAATGTCCGAAGGCATTTGGTTTCGCTATTGAGTAGTTTGATTCTTTCAAGATTGGATATTGGCTCATTTGCATGCCAAATTGGGTTCGTAAAGCTTTTCACGAGGCTGTTCTCTAAAAAGTTATTCGGAGTAAAATATTATCAAAAGTGAAATAGGGATAATATTAAACTTTCCCATCGTATAGAACTTTTCTCACCGGATCTCCGGGGAGGCAAAGGACCAGGCCGCCTGCCTTACCATTTACGGTTACAACCCCTCCTGGTGATCCGTTTGCGTGGGCTTGGAGAATTCCTTCCATGGCTTGCACTATGGCCACGGTGTTTCTATCTCCGGAAAGGTCGCACCATTCTTGGGTACGCAGACTGGTAAGGCGCGCATGCCTTTCTGAATCATGTCCACCATGATTCAGAAAGGCAATATCTCCGAAAAATCGCCTGATAACTTCAAGCCCATATCCTTGTCTGCTTCTTTGGTTCCAAGGGTCTAGCAGTTCGGAATTATAATGGTGGTTTGGTGTTTCTTTGATCAAGAGGGGGGTCATTCCTTCAATTGACAACTCTACCCCTCTTTTCCTCTGGTGTGCGAGCCAGATTGCGTTCTCAAAACGGAATTGAACTTCCTGGTCAACATACCCCGGGAAGCAGTCAGGATTTACCCAACTGGTATGAATATCAAATGCCGCTTCACGGCTGTCCGGATATTCATATTCAACCCGTAGTTGCACACTGTCCCAAGTGTTGCCATCTGCTGGGCCTGCTAGACCTCTTTGTCCGGTTGCCGATATCCGTTTGAGGGCCCATTTTTGGCCCGAGGATGGGCCAAAAGTGAAGTCGATCAGTTTGATATAATGCACTGCTACATAGCTTCCTGGATTTCGACCAGTAATCCATTCCGAAAACTGCTGCGAACAAATCTGTTTTGGTTCCAATAAGGTCGCATACCCACTGCGGACGGATCGCATCACGCCGTCATGTACCAATGTTCTCAGTCGTTTGTGATCCGGGTCGAGAAGCTTATGGTAAACAACGCGTGCAAGGCAGTTGTTTTTTCTTGCAATATCGTTCAGAACGTCCAATTCATGAAGGGAAAGGACAGACGGTTTTTCTATAAGAACATGTTTGCCAGCATTTAATGCCTCCCTAGCCAGAGAGAAATGACGATCGTCAGGGGTGGCAACAAGCAAAGCGTCCAGTTGGTCGAGGTCGGGAAGGGGAGTATTCGATACAAGGTGATTAGAGGGCTTTCCCAGAGACTCACCGTGCCTGTTAAGTAAGTCCTTGCCGCGGGTTCCTGTGCGGCTGTAAAGGGCGTGCAGTTTTGGGATTACAGGGCCGGTTTCAGGAAACCAAAGTGGATGCCGAATAGTTTCAAGAAATACTGGCAGATAGGTTTCATCAAAAATCATTCCTAGGCCGGCCATTCCGATTCGGAGTGATTTGATATTTTCCACAATAGAGCCTCAGTTAAACGAACCTTAAGCCAAGGTGTTCGTAGGCAGGAATCTAACAGGGATCAATTAAAAATGCCACCAACAGGCTGTAGCTGAACCCACGGGTTCCCTAGTTTCCGGGGGTTAATGCAACATAATGATGATTATCGGACATAAATACCTGACCCCGAAGCTACCCTGCAGCCCCTGAGGTGGGCTTCCAGTGTCCGATAATATGTCTTATGTTGCATAAGGCATTAGGCCCTAAAATGGCTTGAAAACAGTGCTTTACTAGCCATTTTCTAAACAAAACCAATCAAACCGTTGTTTCCAAAAACTCTCCCATCCTGCGGAATTTTTCGTAACGCTTCTCAACCAACAGGCCGCCCCTCAACTGCTTTAATTCCCGGATTGATCGAAGGATAAATGCTTTCATGGTTCCAGCCATTTCCTTGTGATCCCTATGTGCTCCGCCAAGTGGTTCTGGCAATACCTCATCAATGACCCGCAGTTTCATGCAGTGTTTGCTTGTTAAGCGAAGGGCTTCAGCCGCTTTGGGTTTTGTTTCCTCATTGGCGGTTTTCCATAAAATCCCTGCGCAGCCTTCCGGGGAGATCACCGAATAGTACGAATGCTCTAACATGGCGATCCGGTCACCAATTCCAATGCCTAAAGCTCCTCCCGATCCACCCTCTCCAATAACCACGCAAATGATGGGCGTGTCCAGAAGAGCCATTTCCTTGAGAGCGTCAGCGATAAGTTGGGCGATTCCCCTTTCTTCGGATCCAATGCCAGGAAATGCCCCTGGCGTATCAATCAGGCAAACTACCGGTAACTTGAATTTTTCAGCGAATTTCATGCACCGGATTGCTTTTCTGTAGCCCTCAGGGTGAGCGCAGCCATACATACATTCCCTGCGTTCCGCTAAGGTTTTGCCTTTTTGATGCCCCATGAGCATCAGCTTGGTCTCCCCTATGCGTACCAACCCGCAGCGTAAAGCCCGGTCATCTCCAAACGCCCGGTCACCATGAAGTTCGGTAAAATCTTCGAAGGCCAGTCGTGAGTAGTCCATGAATTGGGGGCGGTCTGAATGACGGCTCACCATTACAGTTTCCCAGGCGGAAAGATTGCCATAGCGGAGCCGCTTTAAGGCGACCAGTTCCTTGCGTATCCTACGTATTTCCTCCTCTGCCGGATGGTTTTTTCCGGAGCGTGTTTCGAGATTGGAAAGTAAGTTTTCCATCTCGCAAATATCATTTTCAAATGGCAGGCTAATTGTTTTTGCCATGGTAGCTCAACTCATCCTTGACGAGGGTTCACTTGGTTGCTTGGGGTGGAGATTTCCAAATTTGCAGCGATCTAAGTGCAATTAAAACCTCATGGAAATCCTTGGGACGATTTTCGGGTTTCTTCTCAAGCATCCGCAGCACCAAGGAGTTGAATTCCTTGGTTATTTCTGTGTTGTAAAGGTCTGGGGAGGCGGGCTTGTCCCGAAGGTGGCGAGTTAACAAGTCCTGATGGCTGGAACCTGTGAAAGGCATTTTTCCTTGGGTTGCAATTTCGTAGCACATGCATCCGAAGCTGTAGATGTCGGCTCGCCCGTCAATAAACTGACCGCGTATTTGTTCGGGGGCCATGTAGCTTCGTGTGCCTGCCGCCTTGGGGAACCTTCCAAAAAATTTCGAAAAACCTGAAGGGACTCGGCAGGCGATTGCAAAGTCAATGAGTTTGACTTCTCCTGCATTGTTCACAAGGATATTGTCCGGCTTAATATCTCGGTGGACCCAGCCTTCGGAATTCATAAAAGCTAAGCCGGTTGCGGCTTGCCTTAGGAGCTCTTGCCCTTTTTCGGCAAAATAAGCCTTCTCTTTTCTTTGTAACCGCAATCGGATGCTTCCTGCTTGGAAGTACTCCATCACAAAAAATGGATTCTCTTTCGATTTGTTGACATGGAAAATTCGAATGATGTTGGGATGGGCCAGTTTTAGCCCGACTTCGGCCTCGTGAAGAAGGAAACTACAGGCTTGGGAGCTACCGAGCTTTTCTGGCAAAAGCAGTTTCATGGCCAAGTGCCTGCTGCTGCCGCTTTCGACAACCTCATATACTTGGCTGGTTTGCCCTGTGGCGAGGTGTTTCAGCAGCCGATAGTTGCCAACCATCTCGTTTAGCATCGGTTGGCCTGCCAATCCTTTCCAGTATGAATGTTCATCGAAGGAGCAACTGCGTTCACCGAGTCATTTGCTGATGAACGCATTTGTTTTGTTAGCTCCAATACTCTTCGAAGTGGATATTTCCACGATCGTGGTGGCCCTTATCCGCCTTGAATCCTTTTTGTTCCAAAACTTCAATAACACCCTCAGGCTTGGGGTATGAATATTCACCGGTTTCCCGGTTTTTCTCAGGCACGCCAATCATGGCAGGATTTCCACACAAGAAAACATGGGTCGATGCCGGATCCAGTTTGGATCCCAGCTTGGATTCGAGTTCCCCACTTCGGATTAAATCTTGAATGTATACCTTCTTTCCGGCATTTTCCGGCTCACGGGTTGCAAGGGGGAGGTATAGGTATTGCGGATAGCGCCGCATCAATTCCTCATGCATTGAAAGATAGCCAAGGTCTTTTTTCAAACGGACACATGAGCCGGAGACAATTTTCCCCTCATGCTTGCGGTTAAGCAATTGCTGCAGCATGTAGTTGTGCGGTGCTTCGCCGGTACCAGTACCCAGGAAGATGACCGAATCAGTGGGCTTTACGAGATCAAGAGTATAGGCGCCCGTGATTTTCTCGCCACAGAATAAACGGTCTCCTTCTTTTAACATAAAAAGGCGCGGAGTCAGGGCTGGAGCTTTGCCCGAGGCCGTTTCCCTCACAAGGACGATGTAGAACTCAACCCATGGTTCTTTGGAATTGTCAGCCAATTGGCCATTGTTGTCTAAAACCGAAGCACTGATCGAATAAGACCGACGGACCAACTTGCTTCTTTCGGTTTCCGGAAGGTTTTCTTCGGTGGTCCCCGGGAAACGAGGTTCCCAGTTGCCAAGGCCAAGAAGTGTGTATTGGCCAGATTTGTGTGCAATGGGTTTTTTGTCAGGGCGAACCCGAATTACCATCAAATCCGAATGGGATTTATGAATGTGGTGAACGGTTGCGTTATATTTTTCGTTCCGCAACTTGGAAATATCAACAGATTCCATTGTTTGAGCCTTCCAAAATCAAAACAATCCAAGTTGTGACTCCACCGAGAGTCACAACCATGTTCATCATGTATCAAATTGTAAGAGTTTAACGCCTTTAAGGCCTACCCCAAACTCATGTTCCAGGGCACTTTTGGACCTTGGCATGCTACTGGGGGATTTAATTTACTTTATATTTATATTAGAAGCTGTCTCAAGAAAATAATAACTCTAGTCCTACCCGGAATTTCTGGTGACTTCTTTTGTCGAAAAAAGGCGACCTCCAGGCTTGAGCTGGGGGTTCTAACTTCAGGATAATAAGGGCTTTGGGCCAATACCAAACAATCAACTTCCCCTTTGGCATTCAGGGTGGGCATTAAAAGCT
>CAIWHS010000037.1 GCA_903912515.1 uncultured Planctomycetaceae bacterium | reverse complement strand
AGCGCCAAAGCACCGAAACCGGCACTGGCATTTCTCAGCATCTGGCGCCTTGAGGTCATGGTGGGAATCCCTTTGTTGCTAATCCACATGAACGAATTCACTTGAAGCTAGGACAACCCTGCATAAAGCCTGCCACGACTTCAATTCCCGTTCTTTATCATTACCTGAAAGGCTGGATCGAAGTTCTTGGTTGAAATGCAGGGCGCGATGTAATTCACGGGGGGTTGGTTCGCGAATAAATGCCTGCTGATAGATAGTTTCCACCCTTTTTGCATCGGTTGGTACCTTCATCAATTTCGTTGCCCACGATTTTGTTTTGTCATCCATCAATTTGCTGTTGAGTAGGGCCAATGCCTGAGGAGCCACCGTAGTGGGAACCCTTTCGCCGTTTGAGGCGCTGGGATCAGCGAAATCAAAGGCCTGTAAAAATTCATATACCCTTGATCGAACGATGGGGAGATAAACACTGCGTCGGTCTACTTGATAAGGGTCGAACGCCTCGCTGGCGGTGCTTGCCACATAGGAATGGTTAGCAGTCTTCAGAAGTGTGCCACCTGGGGACCGATCCAGGTCACCGGCTACCGCAATGATACTGTCGCGAAGGGCTTCTGCTTCCAAACGGTGGCGGTTAAACCGCCAAAAAAGCGCGTTATCAGGATCTGCCTGATGGGATTTTTCGTCGTAGGCGCAGCTCATTTGATAGGCATTGGCCGAAAGGATCATGCGGTGGAGGGACTTAATTGACCAGCCCTGTTTGACAAATTCCACAGCCAACCAGTCGAGCAAAGGTTGATTGGCGGGTGCCATTCCCAGCCGGCCAAAATTGTCAGGTGTGCGAACCAGCCCCCCGCCAAAATGCCAATACCAAACTCGATTCACGATGACCCGTGCTGTCAATGGATTGTCTGGCTTGGTCATCCATTGGGCCAGTTCCAATCTGCCACTGCGGTTATTGTCAATTGGGGACTGTTGATTTCCAGAAATAGCCCGCGGAAAAACCCGCGGCACCTCTTGGCCCAAGGTCAGATAATTGCCGCGGAGGTGAAGTTTCAGGTTGCCGGGTTTGCCTTCTTCCGCCGCCATAGCCATGGCCTCGGGGGGAACCAGTTTTTCAACATTGGCAAAATTTTCCCGCAGCTTTTTCAGTTCGGCTTGTGTGGATTCGCCAAACAAAACATCTGGGTTTTTAGTTGTGGCAAGAGGGCCTTTTTCATCCGATAGCAATTTGGTGAATTTTTCATCATCATTTTTGTCGATTGTTTTTTCCTTTTTTAGCCAGGCAAGCCATAATTCCACTAAACCAGGGGGTAATTTCTGCTCGCGGGCCGCATCTGGCAAAGAAAGTACCTTCATCACAGTATTGGTTTTGTTTAACTCTTTTCTTGGGACCAAGGCGATTTTGTCTAGGTGAGGGACCGGGCCGTCCCTTTCCACCTTGAGGGTGTGCTTGCCTTTTTTAAGTTGGACATAAGCTTCCATTCCCCATTTCTGGCTTTCGGGTGTCCAAGACCCTGTCACGCTGGCTGTTGCATCAGGCTTCAACAAAACACCATCCAGAATCAGTCGAATGGGCCTGCTCTCTAATGCGGCATAGCGGATATCGATTTGGTAATTCCCTTCACCTTCTGAAGGAATGTTAAAGTCATACTCCGCCACATTGGGAATTGGGCCGGCGTTGTAAACCACACCAATTCCTTGGCCATAGGTTGTGAAATCGCGCACCAGATTACCCCGGTCGAATTTTTCAGCCTCCATGATAATCGCACCAATAGGAGGCTGTTTTCCGTTTTCCATAATTGGTTTTTGCTTGGCGATTGTGCGATTGTTTTCCAAGACCCGCATCGCTGTTTCAAGTGCCAATCGGTTTTTGGCGATATCCTTTGTTAAAAGTACTTTTTCAGATGCCAATTTTTCATCCAGTTGTTTTTTTGCGGCGGCCAGCTTGGCACCATGCTGGGTTCTTTTCGCCACGATTTCCTGGCCAGAAACCGCCCGTTCGTGCCACATGGCAACTACCTTGAAGTTGGCCATGGTTTTGGTGCTTTTAAAAATGGCGGCTAAGGAGTAATAGTCTGCAATGCTGACCGGGTCGAATTTGTGGTCATGGCAGCGGGCACAGCCGAAAGTCATTCCTAAGAAGGTTTTGCCCAAAGTGTCGAGTTGCTCGTCCACTATGTCCATTTCCATTTTTTGTGGATCGTCTTCCGCCAGCATTTTGGGGCCGATTACCAAAAAGCCGGTGGCAGTGATTCGTCTAGCGCGTTCGTTCAAATCGTCGGTAGTTACGAGATCACCAGCGATTTGGTGCGTGACAAATTGGTCGTAAGGTAGATCCCGGTTCAGGGCGTCAATCACCCAATCGCGGTAACGGAAGGCGTTGGCATGGGCCATGTTTTCGTCCATTCCATTGCTGTCGGCATAGCGCGCCAAATCAAGCCAATGGCGCCCCCAACGCTCCCCATAGGCCGTGCTTGCAAGCAGGCGGTCTACCACGCGTGAGAAGGCATTAGGAGATTTGTCCAGCAGGAAGGCCTGCAATTCATTGGGTGTGGGAGGCAAACCGGTAAGGTCGAAAGTTGCCCGGCGCAACATAGTCCGCTTGTCGGCGGTTGGCGCAGGTTTTAAACCTTTGGCTTCTAGGCTAGCCAACAAAAAACGATCAATGGGTGAACTGCACCAAGCTTCGTTCTTTACTTTTGGTGGAAGGGTTTGCTTGGGTGGCAGGAAGGACCATAGGGCTTGGTTACTGGTTTGTGTGATTGTTTGGTTTTGTTTTACTGATCCGGCTGTCGCGCCTGGCCACGGGGCCCCGGCTTTCACCCATGTTCGTAAATCGGCCATTTGTTCGCGCGGCAGTTTTCCCTTGGGAGGCATGGCGTAGGGTTCACCTTGTTCGATCACCTTAATCAGGAGGCTTTCGTCCGGTTTTCCGGGTACCAGCGCCGGCCCGCTTTCACCTCCGGTAAGCAAAGCTTGCAAGGAATCGACCCGGAGGCCACTTTTTTGCTTTTTGTCGCCGTGACAGCTTTGGCATTGGTCAACAAGTACTGGGCGGATTTTTTTTTCAAAAAAAGAACTATCCACCGTTTGGGCTGGGGTAATTCCAGATAAGCAAAAAATCAGGCAGGCTACAATTAAAAGGCGAGGAGGCATTCCGAACCCTCTAACCTACAAAACAAACATAGGTCTCGAACGGACCAGGTGGGATAGTTGACTATTACACCAGATTGGCCCCAGATCAGCAAAGGTTTGCCTATCACGTATGCATTATCATCAAGGAATAACCATCAGGATCGGGGAGGCGAAATTCTCCCTTCGGAGCGTGGGGTGGATATCTGAGATCACTGGGGTTTAGCCCTAATTTTTGAAGCTCCTGGTGCTTTGCAGGAACATCCGGGCAATACAGGTAGACCATGGCGGCTTGTTGTTCAGGATCAATGGGCCCCGATGCCAGCGCCACCATTAGGCATGCACCACCAGATTTTAGAAACGCCCATGATGGCTTTTGAGCGCCGGGCGGGATAAAGGTGTTAAATATTTCAAAGCCAATCTTTTGATAGAAAATAATAGATGCTTGGACATCCTGGACATGGAAATATGGGATTGAAATTTTAAAGGTATTGTCCATCGTTACTCTCATTCTTATTTTAAGTTAGATTTCAGGCTGGCTACCAAGCCATCGGGATCGCTAGGGCTAAGTAATACCCCATAACCTGGTGCTTTTGGAACAAAAATAGCTTTAGAAGAGTTGGTCAGATAAACCAATGCCTTTTTCACCATTTTTCAAACGAAACCAACCAACCTAGTAGCCGGGCAAACCCGTTCCTATTGTGCGCCAACTAAGGCGCAATCCAAATTCTTCTGCAAAATTTACCTTGCGTGCTTCCTTTATCAAGATTTCTTGGGACGGAATAAGCCTTCCGTACAGATCGCCCCGAAGTCTCAAGCCTTCTTGAGTAACCTCGAAAACAGCGTGGCGGACCCCCAAATTGTTGCAGTGAGCAAGTCGCCAACTAAGGCAAGGAGTTCCAATT
>CAIWHS010000036.1 GCA_903912515.1 uncultured Planctomycetaceae bacterium | reverse complement strand
GCACAAAAATTCAGGGGTTAGTGGTTGCCCGTTATCGAGCGAATCTTGGTATTTTTCCAATAGATCAAGCGTGGCCGCGCGAATTCCTTCAGGGGTCGAGGAATGTGCCATGGATCAACCCCGGAGAGAAGTTATCGATACGAAACACAAAGAGATTTTGTAATAAGATATCAAATTTTGGCATGAACCCTCGTCAGGGAATTACCTGACAATTGCTCGAAAAAGCTTTGAGCTATACGGAATCAGATTTTGGCATGAACCCTGAGTGTGTTTTGCGCCGATCCGGTAAGATATTTCTATGGGTAAATGGCGGCAATCATTTGATATATAGTCAGTTTTATAGGCTTTGACGGACAAACAGCATGAATTTGGAATCGTTTTTAACAGCAACGGATCGACTGAGTGTGTTGGTTCCGGAATTGATTCGACTGTTGGGTGAAAACCAGGGTCAGGGTGAGGTTAGGGATTTGCCCACCGGGTGGTGTGCCCTGTTGGAGCGGGCCGGGGCGTTGCGCCGACAAGGCGGGAAGCTTGCCTTGGTTGCCACACTTTACGGCCCCACGGGAGCCGGTAAAAGCACACTATTTAGAAATCTGACGGGTATAGAGGTTCCTGCAGGGGATGAGATCAGGCCCTTGTCGCGCGGTTGTGCGATGGCGGTGCCGTTGGGTTATGACCAGCCTGATCAGGAACCGGTCCTTCGCGGGGTGCTGCCCGGATTTGATATTCGCCCGCTGGACCGGCCCGAGCGGTTGCGGCAAGAAGATGGGAAAGGGCTGATCTGGTACCGGGGAGCGGACCGACTTGGAGGTGAGGCCCGGAGCGATGCCAGCCCTGAGGCGCCTGGTCTATTTCTGGTAGATGTGCCCGATTTCAACAGCTTGGAAATTGCCAACCACGAGCGGGCCGAGCGGGTGCTAAGGCGGGCGGAGGTTGTGGTGTTTGTGGTGACGGGGGACTCTTACGCGGACCAGAAGGTGGTGGAAGAGCTGGCGCGTTGCTGTCAGGTGGCAGCGCGGCTGGTGATATTGATCACCAAAGTGGGTAACGCGGAGAAGGCCAGGCTGAAATGGGCCGACTTGTTGAACGAAAAGCTCACCAGGTCAGACCAGCCTTGGAGGGAGAAATTTCAGGGCAAGCGTGAGGACGGGCGGACGATGGAGGCGTTTTTGCGGGATTGCCCGTTACACGCCTGGCCTTTTGCGGAGCATCCCAAACTGGACGATTTGCGGCCAGTCTCAGAAGGAGCCCCCACGCTAGCCTCGCTTTTGCTTGGGATGGATGCAGAGAAAGTGGCTTCGGAGGGTTTATTCCAAGCGGGAGCCTCTTCAGCGGAATGGATAGGCAAATTGGTGGATAGGGCGATGGCGGCCAGACAGGCCAGGCTGAATTGGCGAGTGTCGATTGACGAGGATTTGGCCAAGGCCGGCCTGGCGGTGGCCGGGCATGAGTTTCCCATCGGGCGCACGCTAGAGGTGCTCATGGAGGAGGCTCGCGCGGGGCAAAATCAGGTTTTTCGTTGGATCATTTACCCGTACACCCGGGTGAGCGCATGGATGCAAGGAGGATTTCAGGTGCTCACTGAAGCTGTCCGTTTGGCCTTCAGCAAGCCGAAGGCGGGCGGTGAGTTGGTGAACCTGGAAGACG
>CAIWHS010000035.1 GCA_903912515.1 uncultured Planctomycetaceae bacterium | reverse complement strand
TACCTGCGCGGCGGCCAAAATGATGCGAAGGCACAGCTGGCTCAAACTGTTCGCCTTTCCGGCAATAATGACATGCTTCGCTTGGTCAGCCGATAAGTTTTACCCCTCTCAAGCTTGACAACTCTAGCGGTTATTGGGCCTAAGAACGGTAAATTTCAGATGAAGATTGATCCCGGTGAGCCACTTGGCCTCGCCGGGATCTTGTTTTTTCGGTTAGAATATCTCTTTCCCGGGCGCGGCGTTTCCGCGCGCATCCCCCGCCAGAGCGGTTGATTACCTCTCCGGATAGGGATATTCATTGCACCATTTGGCGCCGGTTCACCCGGCGATTGAGACTCATGGCCGCTCAGAACCTCGACCTCGTCCGGAACATTGGTATTATCGCGCACGTCGACGCCGGTAAGACCACCACCACCGAGCGCATCCTCTACTTCTCTGGCACAAAGCACAAAGTAGGCGATGTCGATTCAGGTGATACCACCACCGACTTCGACCCACTCGAGCGGGCCAAAGGTATCACCATCAACTCCGCCGCAGTCTCCATCGACTGGGGTGAGAACGCCATCAACATCATCGATACCCCAGGCCACGTCGACTTCACCGCGGAGGTCGAGCGATCACTGCGTGTGCTCGACGGCGCCATCGGTGTCTTCTGCGCCGTTGGTGGCGTCGAAGTGCAGTCCGAAACTGTTTGGTTCCAAGCCAACAAATACAAAGTGCCTCGTATCGCCTATGTGAACAAGCTCGACCGCACAGGCGCAGACTTCTACGGCTGTGTCCAACAGATGCGCGAGAAGCTCATGGCAAAACCCGCCATCCTCTCCATCCCTGTCGGTGCCTACACGGATTTTCAGGGCATCATCGACCTCATCCGGATGAAATTCATCACCCGTGATCCAGCCGACAAGAAAAACATCGGCTATCTCATCAACGAGATTCCCGAAAGCCATGCTGCAGAAGCTGCACAGCGCCGCGAGGAACTGCTCGAAATCGCTTCTCTCGCTAGCGACGAACTCGCCGAGCTCATCCTCGATGGCAAAGAGGTTTCTGAAAACCAACTGAAGTCGGCTATCCGCGCCGGCACTCTCAAAATGCTCTTCACACCCGTTTGCTGCGGCTCCAGCAAAAACTTCCACGGCGTGCAACAACTGCTCGACCATGTGATCGACATCCTGCCTTCTCCCACCGACCGCCCCCCAGTCGATGGCATCGTCCCCAAGACAAAGGAAAAGGTCCTGCGCAAACCCGCCACTTCAGAGCCTTTCTCCGGCTTGGCATTCAAAACCGTCGCCGAGCCAACAGGCGACTTGGTTTATGTCCGTATCTACTCAGGTGAACTCCGGCCCGGCGATACCGTCAACAACACCACCAACAACCGCTCCGAGCGCATCGGCCGTCTCTACCGCATGATGGGTAACAAGCGGGAAGAACTCGAGGTTGCCGGCCCTGGCAACATTGTTGCGGTCATCGGTCTCAAAAGCACATTCACCGGCAATACCCTTTGCAGCCAAAATGCGCCCGTCGCTTTGGAGTCGATCACCTTCCCCAAGCCCGTCATCAGCATGGCTGTTGTTCCCGACAAATCGAACGACGAATCCAAGCTGGGCGATGCACTGCAGCGCCTGCTGCGCGATGACCCCACCATCAAGGCACACACCGACCCAGAAACAAAACAGCTCATCCTCTCCGGCATGGGTGAGTTGCACCTCGAAGTTTCGGTCGATAAGCTCCACCGTTTCCCAGGCGTTAAGGTTGCCACGGGCAAACCAATGGTGGCCTATCGCCAAACCATCGCCCGACCCATCACTCAGGAAACCCGCTATATCAAGCAAACTGGTGGCCGCGGAAAGTTTGCTGTTGTGGTTGTCGAGTACAAGCCTCTCAACAAAGAAGAGCAAGATATCTGGGCCAAAAAGATGGAAGAGGAGGGCGAACTGCCCGATCCAAACAACATCTACTTCCACGACAAGATCACCGGCGGCGTCGTGCCCAAAGAATATGTCAAACCCACCGAAGATGGCATTCGCGATGCCGCAGTCAAGGGTGCCAAGTATGGCTTCCCCTGCGTCGACATCGAGGCCTGCCTGGTGGACGGCAAGATTCACCCCGTCGATAGCTCACAAGACGCCTTCAAGCTCGCCGGATGGGAAAACTTCCGCGATGCTCAACAGGCTGCAGGTATCCTGCTTCTCGAGCCCATCATGAAGGTGGCAGTGGTTGCGCCCGAGAAGTACATGGGCTCACTCACAGGTGACCTTTCCCGTCGACGCGGCATCATTCAAGATACTGTCACCGCCAATGGGCGCGTCACCATCATGGCCCAGGTGCCTCTGGCCGAACTGTTCGGCTACACCACCGACATCCGCGGCTCAACCAGCGGCACCGCCTCCTTCACCATGGAGCCCAGCCACTACGCCGAGGTGAAGGAAGAACTGGCCGACCTGCCCAACAAGAAGTCCTAACCTTCCAAAAATCCGGTTGACTCCCAGGCTTCTGGAACCAAACATAAACCCGGCGACTCCAATTCTCTTGGACTTGCCGGGTTTTTTCATGGCCCCCTCTTTGGATAGTTCTCATGCGCCATATTCTGTCGTTGGCCGTCATTGCCCTACTCTTGGGTAGCGTGGCCCTTTTCGCCCAAGCCGATGACAACCCAACCAAGGAAAAACTGCAAGAATTGCAAGAGTTCATCGGCACATGGGAAGCAAATGGCGGCCCCGATGGCAAAAAGGGCAGCCTCAAGGGAAACTGGAAAGAGACCATCAACTGGAACTGGCGCTTCAAGGGCGACGATGCCTGGCTCACCCTGGAAGTGAAGGGCGGCAAAGTCTTTGAAAGTGGTGACCTCCGCTGGGATGAAGACAAAAAATCCTATGTCCTCAGCGCCAAGCTCCCAGGCGGCAAAACCCAAAACTACACAGGCTCTTTCAAAAAAGACATCCTCACCCTCGAGCACCTCGACAGCGCTACCAAAGAACGTACTCAAATCACCATGAATACAGCCGCCGAAGGAGTTCGCCTTATATACCGCGTTAAAAAAGCCACTGGCGGCGGCAAATTATTCGCCCCCGTCTACTTGGTGCAGGGCAACCGTGAAGGCGAAAGCCTTGCCGCTAAAGACTCTAAACAGCTGTGCGTTGTCTCGGGCGGTGCCGGCACCATGCCCATCAGCTACAAAGGCGAAACTTTCTATGTCTGCTGCTCAGGCTGCCGCGACGCCTTCAATGAAAACCCCGAAAAATACATCAAGGAATTCAAGGCAAAGAAAAAGTAGTGCTCTCTCGCCTTTTCCTTCGATATCTGGGCATCGATTATTCCGGTGCAGCCACTGCGCGAACAGGCCTTACCGGCATTAGGGTCTACCAAACCACTCCGGGCCACCCACCCATTGAAATAAGGCCTCCGTCTGGCCATTGGTCACGCGACGCCCTGGCTGCATGGTTGGCTTACACCCTTGCCGATGGCGCCCCCACCTTGGTGGGAATCGATCACGGCCTGTCGTTTCCATCAAACTACTTCCAGCACCATGGTCTGGAAAAAAATTGGCGGTCCTTTTTGGCCGATTTCCACACCCACTGGCCAACCGATCAGGCAAACACAACGGTAAGGGAATTGCGACCAAATAACCTGCGCACCGGTGAACCCCGTTGGCGCAGGCAGCCAGAAAAACGCTGCGCTGCCAAATCAGTTTTCCATTTCGATGTGCCTGGAAGTGTTGCCACCAGCACACACGCCGGTCTGCCCTGGATTCACCAACTCACCCGCCAGCTCCCCGCGGTTCATTACTGGCCCTTCGATGGCTGGGCCCCAACGAAAGGCAAATCGGTCCTCACCGAGGCATACCCGGCACTTTGCTCCAAACTCTATCCCCAAGAATGCCGAACTCCAGACCAGCACGATGCTTACAGCCTGGCGCGCTGGTTTGAGGAGCTCGACCAAAAATGCCAACTGGCCAATCTTTTTCAGCCCGCCCTTGCGCCAGAAGAAAGGGAAATCGCCAACCATGAAGGATGGATTTTAGGCGTCGAATAAAGCCATCAACTCAAAAACGGATCTAGCGCGATAGACATTTTAGGTGTGCCCAACTCGGCTTTGCCAAAACCAACTCCAGCACCCGCCGACCGCGCTTCCGCCTGATACTCGGCCAAATTGCTCACCAATAGCATGGGCTGATCCGGATGCGCTGCTTTGGCCTCGCGCAAGAACTCCATTCCAGAATCTCCATCCTCATCAAAGAGGCGATTCACCAAAACCACATCAGCCCGTTGGGCCCGCAACCACGCATGCGCCTCAGCCCGCGTAGCAGCCGCCTCGATGCAGGCAGCATACCTACCCTGAATGGCCCTACTGATGTTCCCATGGTCAAACGAACATTGGCCCACACTCAGTACCACCTTTTTGCCATCAATCATCCTTCTCTCCTTTTAATCCAAATCCCATGGCTCGTGCCCAATTTTGGTGAAAACTCCAACCGGCCAACTCACGCTTGGGCACAAATGGCCCACCACGGTAAAAGCGACTCGCAAGGTTCGACTGAACCTCTTCGCAAATATTCATGTCCTCGCGCTGAACCTGATCGCTCGATTCCAGCGCCCGAGCAACCCGCCCAGGCTCCAACTCTCCTCGCATGAACCAATCAAACAAAACACGGCACCGCCCAGGCCCATCAGGCAAAACCAGATTGGTGTCGGCCGTGTCACCATAAATATTAATCATCCAAGCGGGCCACAGGTGCCAATACCACGCCATGCCACCTTCCGCAGGCCCACTCATCGGGCACGATTGCAGCGAGGCACTCCCAAAAATTTCCGTCTTGTAGCCCCTGCCCAACAGCCCCGCTGACAATCCCGGATGCACAGGCCCAACATGATATCCTCCATCCAGATAATTATCGACAAAAACCTTCCAGTCACAGCCAATCCGGTATTCCCGAGTTTCAACCCAATGGAAGTCTGCGAGTCTTTCTCCCAGCCAATTTTGTAAGGGCCCCAGTTGCTCTTCAAGCAAACCGGGACTTGCATGGGGCGGATGCACCCATACCCAGCGATCCCACACCTCTAAGTGCCAAGCCGGTAGCGGGTTTTCTTCCCGCTTGAAGCACGTCATGCCATCCCCCTGGGGGATACCCGTCAGCTTACCCGCCAAATCATACATCCAACCGTGGTAAGGGCAGCTGAACCTGATCGCCGTTCCACAGCCCTCCGGGGCCACCCGGGCCGCCCTGTGCCTGCAAATGTTCGTGAAGGCATGCAACTGGCCAGCTTGGTCCCGGCTCACCACCAACGGCTCCCCTCCGAGGTTCAAAGCCACATACGACCCTGCTTGGGCTACCTGTTCTACCCTGCATGCGGGCAACCAATTGGTGCCAAAAACCTGCTCATTTTCACGCTTGGAATACTGGGCCTGCGTATAGCATTCGGGAGGCAACGCCCATGTTCCATCCATGCTCGCAGACGGGTCTAACACGCCAAGCCCCCACAATCGGTATAATTGGTACGAATTCCCTGTGCTTCTCAGGTGTTTAGCATAGGATCCCAGCTTGCCATTGGGCAGCGGTGGGGTAGGTTTGGGCAAAGGTGTTATTATTTACTGACTTTTTGTTTAGACGGCGCGGGAGTCTTCGACCATGGCATTCTTGTCGTTGGAAGAGGCGGCTAACAAACTCGGATTACCCGGGGAGGCCTTGCGTGCGCTCGCTAAGGATAAAAAAATCCGCAGCATGCTCGACAGCGGCAAACTGGTTTTTAAAGACACAGACATTGCCGCCTACCTTGAAAAAAATCCGCCCACTCAGCAAACCCTCATTCCCGCCGATGACGACCTCATACTGAACCTAGGCGACGATTCCTCCTCAGGCGATTCGTTCTCCCTCGGTTCTAGCAGCAGCGACGAGCACCCCCTTCTACTCGACGATCCAAGCCAACCCTCAGGCGACGGCCTCATTCTCGACGACAGCAGTGAGAACGCCCCGCTTCTCCTCAACGACCCAAACGAACCCTCAAGCGAAAGCCTCGTGCTCGACGACAGCAGCGGCATTGGCCTACTACCCGATGACATTGAACTCTCCATCCCCTCGGGCGCCGCTGAACAGACCATGATGCTGTCACCCGGCAATGACAGCGACTCCGGTTCCAGCGATGTCAGAGGCGTCGCTATCTCCCAAACCGACAGCTCCAGCGATTTTGACCTCGACCCAGGCATGGGCAGCGACAGCGAATTCACCCTGGGGTCCGACGCACTCAACATTCCCTCAGGTGACGACAGTGCCAGCGGCACGGGCCTCAACCTCGACGACGGCTCCAGCGGCACCTTCATGCTCGACGAAAGTTCCAGCATCTTCGAGCTCGAAGCTTCCGAAGCCATCGATGGCGGCAGCGACAGCAACTTCGAAATCAACCTCGAAGACAGCTCAGGAATGGTGGAGGATGGCGATTTCGCACTCGACGCCGAAATGATCGTGGACGATGGTTCCGACTCATTGGCCGGTTCTGGCGACGATGAACTGGTCGAAGAATTTGGCGACGCCGAAGATTCCGATGGCCAGTTGGTCGCCGTAGACGAAGAAGGCGATGTCAACGCCGAAACCGTCGCCGCTCCCAGCAGGGGCCGAGCCCGCAAACAAAAGTTGATTGACGAAGAGCCACTGGATATAGACGAACCCGAAAGCAGTTTTGCCGAAGAGGATGATGAGATAGCGCCCAAACCTGTTATCGCTGTACCTACTGCGATTCAGCAGCCTTGGGGAGCACTTCCCGCTCTGGTCCTGCTCCCTACCGTGATCGGCTTGGTGTTACTCACCTTGATGTCTTTTGAAATCCTTAATAGTGTCATTGGCTTTTTCAATGGCACCAAAACTACCTCGCTAATTCTGAAACCCATGATGGAATTCGTTGATCCAGCCAGCGCCAAGCTGCTCGATTAAAAACAAATATCAAATAACCACTCAAAACAAGCGGGCCCTTACTCCAACGAGTAAGGGCCCGCTTGTTTCTGCTACCAGCACCTGCCTCTGCTACCAACAAAATGCGATGGTTCCTAACCCACAAATTAACCCCCGGCAAAACTTGCCGGGGGCTGCCAACTTGCCCGCTTTTGCCAAGCGCTTTACTGCCCTTTGGTCTTTAAACGGGCCTGGCCCTGCGTCCAATCGCCCACCAGGGCCTCCACCACAAATGCTTGGCGGTTGCGCCAAAATTCCACCTTCACCCGCTGCCCAGATTGCAGATCAGCGATTAGGTTAATGCAGTGGTTTTCGTTATTCACCGGCCGGCCATCCAGTTTCAGCACCACATCACCAGGCCGCAGGCCTGCGATGGCGGCGGGTGTATCCGGATAAACCGCTTCCACCAACGCACCCTCGTGTTTGTCCAAACCCAGGTTGCGGGCAGTTGCCGGGTCGAAGGTGTTGGCCACCTGCAAACCCAAGTAGCCACGCGAAACGCTTCCCGTTCTCAATAGCTCCCGGCTAACCCGCTTGATGCGATTGATGGGAATACTGAACGAAACACCCGTGTTATTGCCACTCGTCGAGGCGATAGCCGTGTTGATCCCAATCACATTCCCTTCCAAATCCACCAGCGGACCACCGCTCGAACCAGGATTGATAGCCGCATCCGTCTGCAAAAAATCCTTGATCCGAATGGTGCTGCCCAAACTCACCTGGCCCCTCTCACGGGCCGACAATATCCCATGGGTCACTGTCTGGTTCAAACCAAACGGACTCCCAAAAGCCAAAACCCACTGCCCCACCCGGGCACCTTCGCTATCACCCAAAGCCGCCGTGGGCAGGTTGGCCTCATCCAAACGCAACACAGCTATGTCGCTCTCCGGGTCTGCCCACACCCGACTCGGTCGCAGCACCCGGTTGTCCGATAGCGATAGCGTGATCTGCTCAGCAGGAGCACCCGCTATCACATGGTTATTGGTCAGGGCAAATATGCCCGAAACCTCGGGCAAACGCACCAGCACCCCCGAGCCCGACTCTTCCACTGGCTTGCCGCGGCCTTGGGCCGGCGGCCTCACTGCCTCCACCGCCACCACCGCAGGCATCATTTGCCGCGCCACTAACTCGAACTTCCGGTCCATGCCGTCGGGAAACCCTGGCCTCGGCAAACCTCCAATAGAAACTGGCCCACTAACCGGGTCTGCCGCATGCGCCCCTGGCATCATGCGCCAAGCGGCAAAACTGCCCATAAACGAACAGGCACCCGACACCGTTAACAGGATCATCCGCTCACGAATCATGCGGGCACCCTTATTCGGACTGAATCAGACAGATTCGAATCAAACACCAGAAATGAGGCCCCACAAAAAACACATGGGGGGACAGTCAAGTCTATGCCTCGTCTGGCTGCCCCGGCATGAGAAAAAAAAGAACCGGGGAGTATTTTCTCCCCGGTTCACCCTGTCTTGGTTGTTTTAACCGGAACGATCAGGCCCTTTTGCCAACTCATCTGCCTATCGATAGGTCGCGCAAATCCGGATCTCGCAATTCCTCTCGGGTCAGTTTCACCTCACCAATATGCGTGTATTTGCCTGCCTGGAACGCAGGTTCCCAGTTAGGCTCCTCTTCCTTCAGCCGCTGGCAGCCGATGCACAAAGTCGCGAAGGGCACCGCATTCAGCCGGCTGGCTGGAATACTCTTGGAACAACCCTCGCACAGGCCATAGGTTCCGGCCTTCAACCTGTCCATCGCATGGTCCACCTGGGCCAACTCTTCGCTTTCATGCTCCGCCAAAGACGATGAAACCTCATCGCCATCGCAATCTTGGGCTGCATCGGCCATGTCACCCGATGCGCCATGACCCCCCAAATCACGCATGTCAGCGCTCAAACGCTTTTCCAGCTCTTCACGCCTTTTCAGCAAATTGTTGTACAGCCTCAATAAGGTATCGCGTCGCACCATGATGCACCTCTCGCTGTAAGGGCGATTCACCCATCCCAAAGCAAGAAAGACCAAACCGCCCGTTTTCATGAACTCTATGCGTCTAACCGGTCAAACAGGTTCAAAAAAACCAAACTTCGCCTAAATTTGACAAATCTGCAAAAAAACACCAAAAAAACCAACCCGCAAAGCCCCAAGGCCTTGCGGGTTGGTTTTCTCATGAATCATTCACCCGCGTTAGGCCACCCAAATCCCGTTCTGGCTAAAATCGGCGCCAGTTTTAAAAACCAGCTCCGGGTTGTAGTCTCCAAGCATCACCTTGCCGAAAATTGCCACCGTGCCCGGCGCCCCCGGCCCTGATGCCGTCAGAATATCGCTCTTCAAACCAGAACCCACCGGCTGGCTCGAACCTACATCCACTCCCCCATGGAAAGTTGAATCATAAGCATAAAAGCTCCGCGGGTTCTCACCCTTGCTGTCAAACAGCACCACATTGGGTGGCCCACCTTGCCCAGCACCGGTGATGATATCCGCAATTCCGTTGCCATCCACATCCGCCGCAGAGATGTAAATCCCCGAGGTGAATCCAGGCGCATAGGCAAAGAACCCGTTCACATATTTAAAATTGTTAGCACTGTCAAAAATGGCCACCGTGGGGGTCGCACCCACACCCGACCCGGTCACTATGTCCAATCGGTTATCCCCGGTGGTGTCCGCAAGGGCAACACGCACGCCACCCAAAAACCTGCGGTCATACGCATAAAAGGCATTCGTGTAGGTCTTGGTCTTGCCATTAAATACCACCACACTAGGCGGCCCACCCTGACCGGCCCCCACCACCACATCCAGTGTGCCATCATTGTTCACATCGCCGAGCGCCGAGAAAATGGGGCCATTGAAACCGGGGAAGGGAACCAAGTCTTGAACCGACTTTCCTGTCACCATGTCCATCACCCAAATGGAGCTGCCTCCACCAGGCCCTGCTCCCGCCGCCACAAAGGTATGGCCGGTATTCGGGTCTATCGCCTGCGACACATTGACCCCACCCTTGAATCCCGGAAACACATGCACCGCCCGCACCAACACGCCCTGACTGTTGTACACACCTATCTGGGCCTGAACCCCCGGACCAGAACCCACATAAATGAAAGGTTGCACACTCACCGAACTGCTCAATCCCATAAACACATTGAGCGGGTATTTGTCAGATTCATTGTTCCTGGCAACATTCGTGTTCACCAGCGTCACCTGCGATTGCGGGTAATCAGCATAAAGACCACCGCCCTTGTCCGACAAGTCATCATTCCCCTTCAGGTACGAATCGGTCAGGGTCACTAACAAGGGGCTCGCCAAGGTCACAGTTCCACCGTTCCTGATCACCAGGCCCGATCCGGCACTCACCCCACCAGCAAGGGTGGAAGTGGTCTTGTTGTCGGTGATGGAGGTGCCGTTAAGCGACACCAAAGGCGTCTGAAAACCTGTCCCCTTCGGCTGCAAATAGCTCGTGAACAACACTCCCGCCGCCGATGCGGCAAATTTACCACCAGCAATGGTCGTCGCCGTGTTGCCCGAAATCGTGCAATTGTTCAGCACCAGCGAACCATTGCCATTGTTGATGGCCCCAGCATCCGCTGTCGAACCCTCCGAGGTGTTCTTCTCCACAATCACATTCTCAAGCTGAATGCCCTGATGGAACCCCCCCGCTGAATTCTGGATAGTTTGCAATATCCCCTGGCTTGTGCCCGCCAGGCTCGCATCCTGCACCCCGCTAGCAGACCCCGCCAGACCACCCTTGGCCAGATTGTTGCTTATGGTGGCCCCAGATAAATGGAACCAACCAGCCTTTTGTGTGGGCTGCCAATCGTTAGCCAAAACGCCGCCGGCAATCAGGCCACCGCGCACCGATCCTCCCTTGCCCGCCCCACCCACTGCAAGACTGCCACCGCCCGCATCTCCACCTCGCCCGCCTATGCCATCATTGGCTGTCAGGCTGCCACCGGTCATCTCAATCAACCCATTGCCATAAATGGCCCCACCCAACACAGCTCCGCCCACACCACCAGGCCCGCCCGTCACTCCTTGGCCTCCGCCCTTGCCCCCGGCACCGCCCAGCGCGCCATTACCACTAAACAGGCTGTCCACCATCACAAGTGACGACTCAAACGAGGTGAGAATAATTGCCCCTCCCTGAGAATCACCGCCTGCGCCACCGCTACCTCCCAAAGCCACACTGCCTCCACCCGCACCGCCTTCTCCACCCGTCGCCTGATTGTTGGAAAAACGGAATTGCCCCAGCTTGATCTCCGAAAGCAGTGAGTCACCCCCGTACAGTGCCCCACCCCGGGAAAGGCCGCCAGCCCCACCAACACCACCCTTGGTGCCGCCAGATCCACCCGCGCCACCCGCCCCACCCAGTGCCTTGTTTTCCTGAATGGCCGACGAGGCCGAGTTAAAGACAAAGCTAGCCTGACCCAGATAGACCCCGCCTCCCAACGCATCGCCGCCCGCGCCACCAAGGGCACCATCACCTACCCCGGCGGCCGCGTTTGCTCCCGCCCCAGCCCGCGCCTCATTAGCCAGCACATTGAAGCTGAACCCTTTTCCCGAGCCTGTATAAATCTCTCCGGTACCCATGTACAAACCACCGCCACGGCTGCTGCCACCGCCACCACCGTTGCCTACCGATTCCACTCCCTTGTTGCTGATCACAATACCAGCACTGCCATTACCCCCCAGGGCACTGTTCCCCTGCATGGTCAGTTGGCCATTCACAATGAATATTCCCTTGGCCATATACACCCCACCACCCAGACTCGTGCCACCCAGCGCGCCATTGACCGAACCCAAACTGACCGGTGATCCGCCATTTCCAGCGGTGACCGTGTTGTTGGCAATCAGGCTATCGCCCTCAACACCTATTTGTCCTTGGTTGAGCGAAATGCCACCACCACTGGCTTGACCACCAAAATTCCCGTTGCCACCGTTGCCAGCCTGAACCGTGTTCTTCTGCACCTTGGCATTCGACAGCTTAACCCCCAGCCAATCCTCCCGGCTGTTGCCCACATCCAGATGGATGCCACCACCCTGGGCGTTGAAGTTCTCGGACGCAATCGCCGAATTACCAGATATTTCAGATCCCTGCAATATCACGGTCGAGCCGTAATCGTTCGTGGGAATCCTCCCCAAAATGCCACCACCCATCGCGTTCGTTTTTCCCGGCTGGGCACCCTGGGTGCCATCGTCCACCGCCTTGCCACCATTAATCGTCACATTGTTGAATTGCACCTTCACACCCGGAAACACCTGAAAAACCCGGTCACTCTGGGTTTGGCTGATGGTCACCGGACTGGTCGGGTTTACCTGCTGAATGATGTAAGTGTGCTCGGCCTTAGTCAGGTCCAAGTCACCGTATAGGTTCTCGTTGTCCTGGCCACCTGCCGTGTTGGCTATCGTCAAACGGCAGACCGGTACCTGAATATTGATGGTTGACGAAAGATCGCTGTCCTGGTTGGCCAAAAATATCGCCTGACGCAGGCTCAGGTTCGGCGTGCTCACAGTAGGAGTGGTGTTGTCATCATCCGATCGGCTCACAATGAAGGTGGCCGGAACCACCCGACACTCCAGCAACTCCAGCGCCAAACGCGTGCGACGACTCTTTTTCATTGCGGCCATGGCGAATCCCTCGCGGCAAACGATTTCCATATCTGTCCGATATTTTTGGACTTCCTGATTATCCAATTAAAAACGATCCATTTGTCAAGAGTTGGGAAATCTGGGGTAGATGGAAATATCCGGCCAACAGGGGGCCATCGGCCGACTTTGCGGCCTGTAATTCGCCTGCTTTTTCTCGAAATTTTATGCCAGCGCTTCTTTCAGCACATGCCCATGCACATCCGTCAACCGCCGCTCAATCCCGTTGTGGTACCAGGTCAGACGCTCATGGTCCAAACCCAGCAAATGCAGCAGCGTCGCATGCAAGTCAGGCACACTCGACACCTTCTCCACCGCCTGATGACCAAATGCGTCAGTCGCTCCATAACTCGAACCCGCCCGAATTCCAGCACCAGCCAAAAGCACCGTGAAACCCTTGGGGTTGTGGTCGCGACCGCTGGCTCCAGCCTGAAAAGTTGGCATCCGCCCAAATTCAGTCACCAACGCCACAACCGTGTCTTCCAATAGCCCCCGGTTCTTCAAATCTCGTATCAGCATCGCCGCCGGCCGGTCCAATATCCCCGCATGAACCGGGTATTGCTGGGCCAGCACCTTGTGCCCGTCCCAGTTGCCAACTCCCTCTCCCATCGCATACGAACCATTGAATAACTGCACAAACCGTACGCCCTTTTCCAAGAGCCTTCGGGCCAGAATGCAGTTTTTGGCAAATCCCGACTTGTTGGGGTCCGCTTGGTTGGCCCCATAGGCCTCCAGCAACCATTGCGGTTCATCCGACAAATCCGCCACCTGGGCTGCCCGCGATTGCAACCGCGCTGCCATCTCGTAGCTGGCCACCCGCGCCGCCAAGTCTGTGTCCTCTCCCCGCCTCTCAAGATGCTTGCGCATCAAAAGGGTGGCATAGTCACGGGTGGCGTTATCTGTCGCCTCCGACAGCCCCACTGGCCGCGAAAGATGCGGAATAGGCCTGTTCGCACCAAAAGGCACACCCTGAAACACCGCCGGTAAAAATGCGCTATTCCAATTATTGGGCCCCACCTGCGGCAATCCACGCGGGTCAGGGATGGCCACAAACGCAGGCAGATCCCGGTTTTCCGTCCCCAACGCATAACTCACCCACGCACCCATCCCCGGAAAACCGTCCAGCGTGAAGCCTGTGCTCATCTGGTTTTCGCCCGGGCCATGCGTGTTGCTCTTTGCCGTCATCGAATGCACAAAACAAAATTCATCAGCCAAAGCTGCCAGATTCGGCAGCAGGTCGCTCACCATCTTCCCAGATTGGCCCCTCGGCCTAAATTTCCACACCGGCTGGTGTAAATTCCCTTGCGCACCCTGAAAAGTCACCAGCTTGTCACCGCCAGGCATGGGCTGGCCATGCCGCTTCACCAACTCAGGCTTGTAATCAAAAGTGTCGATCTGGCTCAACGCACCAGAACAAAATATCACCAAGGCCTTGTTGGCCTTCGCCTTAAAATGCCCCGCCCTCGGGGCTAACGGGTCACGCAGGTCAATCACCGGCCGAGTAGGCGCACCCTTACCCTCCTGAGCCAATAAAGACGCCAGCGCAATCCCACCCAAACCCCAGGCAGGGTCCGACATAAAATCCCGACGGTTCAATAATGGGTGCTGGTTCATGTTCGGTCACTCCACCCATATCCATTCACTGGTGTTGAAAAGGGCCCGGCAAAAAGCCTCCAGACCATCTGACTTCACAAGCACCACACCCGCCGCGCGTTCGCCAGCATCCGGATTCCGGTTGAAAAAAAGCGCAAAGGCCCGGTCAACCTCTGCCTCAACCTGCTCACCCGCCTCCCGACGCAGCCTCGCCGCCAAAATCCCCGACTGATCCATCAAAAACCGGCTGTTCAACAGGTTCAATGCCTGCAGTGGCGTGATCGACCGCCCCCGCCGCGCAGTCACCTGTCCTGCATCAGGGCAGTCAAAGGCCCCAAAAACCCCATCAAGCTGCATCCGCGGCTTGTTCTGGTAAATCATCCGTCGCCATTCCGATGGGCCAAACACTTCCTTGGCCTTATACACCTTCACATAATTGCTGTTCGACTCGAACAGATCAAAACCCGGACCACCCATCGACAGATCCAAATTCCCCGATATCGCCAAAATGCTGTCGCGAAGGGGCTCCGCCTCAAGCCGCCTAGGCGAGAACCGCCACAACCACCGGTTACCCGCATCCTTCTCCAACCCTTCACGCCTCGCCAGGCTCGATTGGCAATAGGTTTCCGAAAGCACCATCTCCCGATGAATTGCCTTCAGCTTCCAGCCCTTTCGCACCAGTTCACATGCCAGCCAATCCAGCAATTCAGGGTGGCTGGGCCTCCCGCCATTCATGCCTAAATCACTGGGCGTGCCTGCAAGCCCCTCGCCAAAATGATGTTGCCACAGCCGGTTGACTATCACCCGCCGGGTCAACGGATGCGAAGGATCCGTGATCCACTCTGCCAAACTCAACCGCCTTTGCCCTTCAGGCGCGTTTTTCTCCAGCCGAAGCGCCGACCCTATGCCCTCAATGCCGCCAGGCTGAACTTCCTCACGCGGTTGCAACGGGTCGCCCCGGTGAAAACGCTTGGTGGGCCCCGGCTGGCTCAACCTACCTATATACGCCGATCTGCCCTGGCCCAAAGCCGCGATCTCACCACGCAAACGGGCTAGCTCTTTCTCCATCGCTTCCAGCCCTGCCGCCTCCGCGGGTTCAAAGTCCGGCCTCAAAAGCCACGGTGCTCCAGCCGCCAAAACGCTGGTTGCAACCCGATCCCCCGAATCCGCAGCCAACTCCCAAGTTTTCCCGTCTATCGATGTTTCTAGCGTGTAGTCCGTCGCCACCCGATCGCCAAAGGTTGGCGGAGTAACACCCCGATCCCGGCTCCAGACAATTCGATCCACCATCACAGGCTGCGGTAACTCTAGGGTCACCCAACCCTTGCCTGCGGTATTCGAAATCCAGCTTCTCGAATTGCCATAAACGCCATCGTTCACATGTTGCAGCTTGTGAAATTCATTCCCCAAATAATCACCAGACGATGTAGCCTTTGCACCCAATGCCAAATTCTTCGCCCCTTCAGGGCCAAACAACTCCAGCTCATCAATGCACGGCTCCGCCCCGTTAGTTGCCCGAATGGTCATCCGCGCGTAACGCGCCTTCCGCGGGCCAAAACGCTCCATGTTCGCCATCCGGCTAACAGGTTGACGCCCCCGTGGCTGCACCCAAGCAGGCTGATTAGGCTGATCAGCCCGTTCAAACAACAAGTCACTTGCCGTGACCACTCCACCCTTTTCGCCCCGGGTCCAACCAATCAGGCTGCCAGCCTGAAGGTCCACCTCCCCAGCCAAACGCCAGCCACTCCACAGCTTTTTGCCTGCCCCGCCAGAAGAGCCGGCAGGCGTACCGTCGGCAAACATCCGTTGGTCCACCGCCAGCATTTCACGCCGGTCTTGCGTGGTGCCAAGGTCCCCGTCAGCATCAAAAACCAGCCGGGCATCAGGTGCGTGGGTCTGCCAACCGGCTCCCCAACTGGCCCAAACCCTCCACTTGCCTTCAAGTGCCGGCTTTTGAATAGAAACAACTCCTGCTTGGGGCTTTTCCCACCAAAAATATCCACCTGCCACGGTCGGCCACCGCTTCCACGAACCCAAATCTCCCTGATGGCCCCGGGCCAGGCCCCCTTCAAATTCGGTCCGCCCCGTGGGTTGCTGAATCATCTGGCCTGGCCCCATCAACACCAACTTGCCTGGCCTGGCAATCGAAACATGGGCCGAAAGCTTTTTCTCCAACTCCGCCTCGGCACTCCTCCAGGCCGAAAGTCGCTCTTCCTTCTCACGGCCCAAAGGCAACGGCCGGTTGCCGTGCTCCACACCCGAAAAACAGGCCACCATCGCGTGGTAATCCGTCTGCGTGATCGGGTCGAATTTGTGCGTGTGACACCGGGCACAGCCCACCGTCAGACCAATCATTGCCGAACCCACAGTACCCGTCATGTCAGCCAGCTCATCCGCCCGCTGTTGCGAGGTAAGGCTTATATCAGGGCTTTTCACCTCATCCCATGGCCCACCGACCAAAAATCCCATGGCCACCGGGTCACCTAATTGGTCCCCCGCCAACTGCAATTTCAAAAACCGGTCATAGGGCATGTCACTGTTCAATGCCCCAATCACCCAGTCTCGGTAGGGCCAGGCGTTGGGCCTCGCCGTGTTGGTTTCAAATCCATTGCTTTCCGCAAAACGCACCACATCCAGCCAATGCCGGGCCCACCTCTCGCCATAACGCGGCGACGCCAATAGCCGGTCAACCAGCTTCTCATAGGCATCCGCTCCGCTATCTGCCTCAAACGCCGCCGCCTCCTCGGGCGAGGGCGGCAGCCCGATCATGTCCAGCGACACACGCCGGATAAGGCTGCGCTTGTCTGCCCGATCCGAGGGCACAAGCCCTTGCTTGCGCAAACCGTCAAAAACAAATCGATCAATGGGTGAACGGCTCCAGCTCGGCTTGTCCACCATTGGCAAAACCGGATCCCGAATGGGCTGAAATGACCAATGGTCACTAGTCGTTTTTTCGGTTTTGCCCTCCCATGGCTTGGTTTCCAGCCACCGGCTTAGTTGGCCAATCTCTTCCACGGAAAGTGCCGGGCCACTCGGTGGCATCCGTTCACTATCCGTTGCCCGCACCCGGGCAAGAATCGGGCTGTCCGATGGCTTTTCCTTGTTCCAAATAACACCCGAGTCACCACCCTTGGCGGCAAATCCCGCCGTGTCCAATCGCAGGCCACCTTTTTGTTTTGTCGGGCCATGGCAACTCACACACCGCTCAGCCACCACCTTGGGCAAGTTCTGAGCGTGCCCCTTGCCCGCCTGAAAAATCAGACATAAGGCCAGCAAGGTCCACAGGTATAAACGCATGGGCAGGTTCTCAATCAACAGGCGGGAAATCCATTGGAAGCGATCAGGGCCGCCGGGGCAAGAACAGCTTTCCCTCACATACGGCCCTAAACCTTATTTGGCCCCCTCTTTCGTCCAGATCGATCTCAATGGCCACGCTTTGCATGAAACCACCCGCGCTGCGCCGCCGCTTGCGAACAACTCTACCCCGTCGCTGTCTTGTTTTGGGTACACCAAATTGGTTAGCACAGTTTCTCCCTGGTTGCCAAACACCTCCACCGACGAGGCATCCACCAGCACCCGCAGCTTGATAGTGCCCGCGACGGTGGTGGCCAGCGGTGCCGAATAGGCCCCGGCAAACCGCTGATCAAACCGCACATCGCCAGAGCGCGTCCGGTCCACTGTCAGTTTTTTGGCCATTGGTTGGTAGCGGATGTTGGTTTCCTCATCTTTGCCCTTCAGCACCCGCACACCCACCTCCGTAGCGGTGCCTGGGTCCACCTCCAACTCCAGTTCCAGGTGCTGCCCACGCAGACCCACCGCCATCGCCTTGCCTTCCAGCGTCTTGCCTGTCAGGCGGGTCTCCGGCCCGCGCAAACTCTGCAGTTCCACCACGGGGGTCTGAACCATGCGCAATTTGCCATCCACTCGGGCCAGTTCTAAAGCTCGTGGAACCGACATGGCGCTGCGCCACGGCTTGGTAGGGTTCAAACAGGTTTCCCAGTTGTTCATCCAACCCATCCAGATGCGCCTGCCATCAGCCTTGGGAATGTCAGCCCACGACACGGGCGCATAAAAATCCCGGCCATAATCCACCCATTGCGATTCCTTCGAATCCGCCTTGAAGGTGGTTCCATCAAACTCTCCTGTGAAATACTCGCCACCCGAACCGCCCGCCACAGATCCATTGCCCATGTCCACTTCCAGCACCCACCGGCTGGCCCCATTCTCCCCACGGATCGGCAGTTCAAACAGGTCCGGGCATTCCCAGTTCGCCTTGTTAGCCACGCCTGCAGGGCCAAACTCGCTCAGCAGTTTCCATTCCTTCAGGTTGGGCGAGCCGTAAAAGCGCAGCCTCTTCTGCTCTGCCATGGACACCACCATCACCCAAGCCCGGGTCGGTTCGTGCCAAAACACCTTCGGATCGCGAAAGTCCTTCTCACCAATGTCCAGCACCGGATTGCCCGCATACTTGGTCCAGGTCCGGCCACGGTCATTGCTATAGGCTATCTGCTGGTTTTGCAGCGGCTTCTTCGTGTGGTGCCCGGTGTAAATGGCGATGAGCGGCGGCTTGCCAGCCTTGCCAAACCCGCTGGTGTTATTCCAGTCCACCACGGCACTGCCCGAAAAAATCATCACATCGTTTTCCGCCGGCGCCGGCTTCGATGGCGTCTTCGAGAGGCAGATCGACACCGAGCCCGGCGCAGTGGGCGCGGAAATCAGCG
>CAIWHS010000034.1 GCA_903912515.1 uncultured Planctomycetaceae bacterium | reverse complement strand
GTTTCATTTTGTAGGTGGGGCAAGATTTGTGCATGGTGGGGCCATGCCACAGGAAATATGCGTTCCGGTTCTCACCATCAAGCAGGTACGGGGCAAGGAAACCAAAGCCAAGCCGGTGACTGTCCATGTATTGGGGTCACAGCATCGTATTACCACAGGTACTTGCCGGTTTAACCTGCTGCAAATGGAACCTGTGGGGGAGCGGTTGAAACCAATCACTCTCAAGGTTGGCATTTATGAGGGTGGTGAGGCCGTAAGCAATATCCAGACAGTGAAGTTTGATAGTGAAACCAGCAATCTGGAAGAGCGCAAGAAATGGGTCACTTTGACCCTGACGGGCAAAAGCTTCGACAAGAAGAAAAACTACCGGCTGGTTTTGACGGATGCCGAGTCTGGCATCGAGCAACAAAGCGTTGAAGTAATTATTGATAGGGCGGTGCAAGATGACTTCTGATTCAAACGAAACGATAGATACTTCCCTGAATGACCTGCTCAACCAGCACTTTGGTGGAAAGGTAGTCCGCAAGGATTTGACCAAGCTCCTGAAGGAAGGGGCTAATGTTCCTGTTTATGTCCTTGAGTACCTACTTGGCAATTACTGCGCATCCAATGACCCAGCAGTTATCGAGGAAGGGTTGAAAACCGTCAAGAAGGTGTTGACCGAAAACTATGTGCGCCCTGATGAGGCGGAGAAGGTCAAATCCACCATCCGTGAACGGGGCAGCATGAAGGTCATCGACAAGGTGACCGTAAGCCTGAACGAACGCAGGGATGTGTATGAAGCCTTGCTGGGCAACTTGGGTGTAAAGAATGTCGAAGTCCCAAGTGGCTTTGTGAAGCAATACGAAAAGCTGCTATCTGGTGGAATCTGGTGCATTGTCAATTTGGAATATTACTTTGAGGAAGACCAAAAGGGTTCCCCGTTCATCATGCGGGATTTGAAGCCAATCCAGATGCCCGGACTAGATATGGAGGAAGTATTTGCAGGCAGGCGTGGCTTCACCGAAGAGCAATGGATTGATGTATTGCTACGGTCAACCGGAATGGAGCCAGCAAATCTTGAAAAGAGAGTCAAATGGCACCTGCTGAATCGCATGGTGCCTTTCGTGGAGAATGGATACAACCTAGCGGAGCTTGGCCCTAAAGGCTCAGGCAAAAGCCATATCTACAAGGAAATCAGCCCCAATAGCATTTTGATTTCAGGTGGCCAGACTACTGTTGCCAACCTGTTCTACAACATGGCGAGGCGTGAGGTTGGTTTGGTGGGAATGTGGGATGTAGTCGCCTTTGATGAGGTGGCAGGAATCACCTTCAAGGACAAAGACGGCGTTCAGATCATGAAAGATTACATGGCTTCTGGGTCATTCACCAGAGGCCGTGAACCAATTCAAGGTAAAGCATCGATGGTGTTCGTAGGGAACATCAGCCAAGTGGACACTTTGGTGAAGACCAGCCACCTGTTTTCACCTTTCCCTGAAGTGATGATTGATGCAGCTTTTTTTGACCGGTTCCATAGCTATTTACCCGGCTGGGAAATCCCCAAGATGCGGCCGGAGTTTTTCACCAACCAGTTCGGCATGATCAGTGATTATCTAGCCGAATGGATGCGGGAGATGCGGAAGCAGAACTTCTCCGATGCCATCTTCAAATACTTCAAACTGGGCAGGGATTTGGGCCAGCGTGACACGACTGCCGTTAAAAAGACGGTCTCAGGATTGCTAAAGCTCCTGTATCCACACGGGGAGTACGACAAGGAGGCGGTCAGAAGCTGCCTTGAATATGCCCTTGAAGGAAGGCGTAGGGTCAAAGAGCAACTGAAGAAAATCGGCGGGATGGAGTTCTACGATGTGCATTTTAGTTACATCGATAATGAAAGCATGGAGGAACGGTATGTGGGGGTTCCCGAACAAGGGGGAAGCTCCTTAATACCAGAAACACCATTAAATCCGGGGGTACTGCATACCGTTGCAACCGGAGCCAATGGATATTTGGCTTTGTACCGGCTGGAAACACAGGTGTTAGCGGGCAATGGGGCACTGAAGATATCCGGCCTTGGCTCCCTGACTGCTGCAAAAGAAGCTGTGAAGATTGGATTCGATTACTTTCAGGCTAATGCCAGCAGGGTGAGTGCATCCATCAGAACAGGCGATCATGATTACCATTTGCATGTGGTCGAACTGAACAATACAGGCCCAACCACCGTTTTAACTCTGGCAACCTTTGTGGCATTGAGTTCAGCTTTGATTGGCAAGCCCATTCAAGGGCAAATGGTGGTATTGGGAACGATGAGTTTGGGTGGCAGCATTGTGCCTGTGGAAAATCTTGCGGAAAGCCTGCAACTGGCTTTTGATGCAGGGGCCAAAAAGATTCTGTTGCCAATGGCCAGCGTGAAAGACTTGCCTACCATCCCCGGTGAACTGTTTGCCAAGTTTCAAACCGCTTTTTATTCTGATGCAGTGGATGCGGTTTTTAAGGCGGTGGGGGTTAGTTGATAGATAGCTTCATTCATTAGAAATAGTTGGGTTGAGAGGACTGATATGACCAGCCAAATGCCAGCAAATTTCTTCGGCAGGGAAGTTGAATTAGCCAAGATTCAAAAGCAATGGGAAGACATTGTTTCAGGGAAAACAGAGGCAAAATCTGTTTCCAACATTTTGGTTATTACAGGGTCAACTGGCGAAGGGAAAACGAGGCTGGT
>CAIWHS010000033.1 GCA_903912515.1 uncultured Planctomycetaceae bacterium | reverse complement strand
TCACGGGCCCCGATTATGTCGGGCTTTTTCCACGCGACGGAATTGATGGGCAATATCCACCAGGCTGGCGCGTACCCGATCACGATCCGACCGCTTTGCCAGATTGTTTGTTTTCACAAGGGCGTTGTAGCGCCTCACCAGCTTCCGGTAGGCATTTTTCAAGTCACCTATTTCCACGGTTCCTTCTGAAGCATGCTCGATGGCTGCGGCCAGCTTCCTAGCACGATTCAACAGGTGGTCAACTTGGGGGTTTTTGGAAAAGTCCTCCACCCCGCCCAAAGCTTCTGAATCCGGGTTTTCCAAATATCCGGAAACCAACACTTCCTTCAGCCTCGTGAAACGAAAATCCAGATCAACCAAGATGGAGGTGTACCGGTTTTTGAGGCTCTGCCTTTCCCTGTCCAGCGAAACAGCCTCTGCTCGGCTCATGGACTGGTTCCGTCCCACTTGCTTGCTCAGGTTGGAAAGCAAGCGGCTGATTCCATCGAGGTTGACGCTATCCAATTCCCTGCTGATAAGTGAACTCGTCATGGCTGAAACTCCTTATGCCTGACCTGCTCTTTCCCAACTCGGGATTTCTGATCAGGCTGTGACAAAAGGAGAATCAAAAGTTCGGATGGTATGAGACACAGAAAAACAAAAACAGGAAAAATTCGGATCTGTGGCAAAAAAGAAAGCGTCGGGAAAAGGCACCAATGCCTCTTCCCGACGCCCATGTGCTGACCGGTTGGTTCAAGCCGCCTTGTAAACCCGCTTCCCCTTGATCAGTTCCAGGGTTTCTCCCAGGTTTCCCTGGACCTCCTTGCGCGTTTCATGACTAGTGAAACTACCCGCCTGCACCATGTGGAAATACCGGTTGACCAGCAGCTTGTAATCTGGGCAAAGGGTTTTCAGGTATGTCTTGTCAGGTTGGCCCAACCGGGCCAGTTGCAGCAAATGGCGAGACTTCTGCACCAGGTTTTCTTCCGCCGCAGGATCGGGGGCGGTCGAGTCATTCACTTTGGCGAAATTGCCCTGTTCGAAAAGGCGGCGAAGAGTGGTGTCCGCTTCAGAGAACCCCTGATCCAGGTCCCGGACTAATTCCACAACCCGGTTTTTCAACTTTTTCCTCTCCCGATCCAAAACCAGCCGCTCCCGCCTAGTCAAGTTGTCCCGGGCCTTTTGCACCAGGGTTTCCAGTTTTTCCAGGGAATCGAGTATCGTCTGGAAGGGAAGATGGGTGCCAGAATTTACAAGGCATACGCTCATGGTGGGGCCTCCGGTTCGTAAATCGATCAGTTCGGATTTCAAAATTAGAAATCAAAAAACCGGAGGATAAACGGACAGGTTTTTCGGCTGGACTATTCGGCCCTCTTCATCACCCGAAACCCGATCTCCGGGTGGATCACACTGGGATCACTGGCATTCCAGGCGCGGGTTTGGCATTCGAGATGGCCCCGGCTGAACGAACCACCACATAAACCTCTTTTACCTTTTGCAGAAAGGATTGATGCCCCCACTTCTAAACTCTCACCTTCGGGAACATCATGGCACCATTCCATGGCGTTGCCATGCATGCCAAAAAGCCCCCAACCGTTTGGCTTGAGCGAATAGACAGGCCAGGGACGGTTGTCAGAATTGTCACTGAACCAGGCGTAATGGCCGAGAAGCCCTGACCGATTTCCAAAGGAGAAAGCTGTACGGTTACCGGCCCCACAGGCTGGTCGCCATTCCGAAATGAGGGGCATCCGAAATCCCTTGAGCCGGCGGAAGGAAGGCTTTTCCACCATGGCCCCCTGGTTGCCACCCTCTACTGGGTCCGGCGCATAGACCCATTCGGATTCCGGCATACCGGCCGTTTCACTCAGCCAGTTGCAATACCTTGCAGCCTCGTACCAGGTGACCCCGGTTTCCGGGTCATCAGGGTCCAGAGGGTTGTCCGAGAAAATGGGCCCCTTGTTATCCGAGAGAGGATGAGGCTTTTGGGAGTATTTCTGGTACTGCCTTCGGGTTACTTCACTGTCGGCCATCCAGAAGTCCCCAATAGCGTCCAGGTTTTCTGACAAAATGCCCGGAATCGGAGTTTTTCCACCCGCCATCAAGTCCCGCATCCCGATCCTTACCAACTGAATCCCGGCGGTTTTATGGATGGAAAGCCTGTCCATCGCCATGGTTTCTGGTTGACGCGCTTTCTTATTCTCGGGGGACTGTCCTTTCGAGGGATTGGCGATGCTCCACCGTTCCAGCAGCCAAGCAAGGCTAGCCCGGCATTCAGGGTCGCGAACGGTGGCAATTTCCTCAAGGAAAGTGGTAGCGAGGTTTTTTCGCAGGTCAATTCCAATCGCTTCGATCGGATAGGTCCCCAATGTCTGAAATAGGGTGGATCGCACCCACGGGTTCGTTTCTATTTGCAAGGACTCCAAGGTCACAGCGGGGTCTATCCTCGCCTCGGCCTGAAGGTGAATCACTGCCGACCTGAGCCCGATATCCCCCGAAAGGGCCAAAACCTTCCAAGCCTCGGAACGGAGCGAGGAATGAGTCAAGAAAACAAAAAGATTAGCCAGCCTGGTACTACGCAGACTTGTCGTGGAAGATGCCGGCGTGCCTTTTGCCAGACCCAATTCATCCATCGCCATACTTGCGCACAGGTCCCTGTGGGGCAAACAGGCATCCTTCATACGCGATAGGAGTGGGGCTGGGGCTTCCGCTAGCAACGCGTAGGCCGTCTTGGCATCCCCCTGCGCGATTTCCAACAGGGCCTCACCGGCCATTGACCGGGATTGAATGTCCCTGCCCGAGTCGGTGTAGATCTCCTGGAGTCCTGTGACGAGGGTTTGGCCAATTGACTGAAACAGATCCATCCAATACTGGAAGTCACCTGCAGACTGACTGGTCAAATGGCCGACGATAACGCTTCTCACTTCGGCCCAATGGGGGGAACGCCTGTCAAGTGTGGCCAATCCCGCCAGGATCCCGATCCGTTGGTTCACTGGCAATCCTTTATCCAAGGCCCTCGTCCAGGATTCGGCCAACAATCGGTCTGGAATTTCCGAATCGGCGAGGACCCTAATCAGGATTGGCATCCTTTCCCTTCGGACCAGAGGAAGTCTGCGCACAAGCGGCTCGATCATCTCCGGGTAACGGGATGCTAAGGCGATTGTGGCCGGTAGCCATTCGCGCGAGTAGGGATCCTGGTCATGGTATTGGCGCAAATATCCTTCCGCCCATTTGAAGTACGGTTCCAATTCCCTTGTGACCGGGACGATCTCCTCGGGCCTCGCAGCCACAAGTTCACTGATCAGGTCGTTTGCCTTCATCTGCCCATGCCGATTCCATCCCAGCACCCCGGTCAATACCACCAAAACGGCTAGGGTGACAGCACGGATGCCGTAGTACCACGCTGCATGCCGCAGCATGAAGCCGACCATCTCAGAGCGGGAGGACCGTTCTGCAAAGACGGCTCCCCGCACAAACTCCGAAGGTGTCGGCAGGAAGCGGGTTTCCCGCTTCGGGCCCCACAGGGCGGCACGCTCCTCCAGAATCAGGCCAGCCCGGCCTCCGGGCGTTTCCGCCTTTTTTTTTCGGATCCACTGGCGAATGGCAGGGACCATGTAGTCATGGGTAATCCGGTACGTTAGATCTGTGCGTAGAGGGCCAGGCTCCACCCCAGACCGCCGCTCCACCGGGCTAATCAGCAGTAGTTCCTGCTCTAGAATCCTCAATGCTTCGGGAAAATCACTCAATTGCGTTACCGAGGCCGGCAATGTCCTCCGGGTTCCAATCAGGATTGCCTTGCCCCCGATCTCCATCGAAGCTTCGGGAAGCAACGACGCCAAGATCGCCATAGAGGTTTTCAGGTGGTAGCGATTGTGGTCCCGCGCGGACACGCCGCAGAAGATTTCCTCTAGGTAGCCGATACCCAATCCTTCCAGGCCACCCACGCTCCAAATAGATTCAAGTGTCCACTCCCTTTCGCGTATCATTTCCGCAAACCGGGAGATACGGATAGCAATCACCATTCCCTCCTCAGCAAGCTCATCGACCGCCGCTTGAAGGAATTTTTTCTTAGAGGAATGGATATGGGCCGGGTAGGCAGGCAGCTTGCCATAGGCCCGGCCAAAAGCGGTGAGCACCTTTTCCGCATGGGCTGTGTCAAAAAGGTCCAGGTGGCGGATGTTGGCATCCGGCACCATGTCCACCTCGAGTTGCTCCATGAACCGGTTGATTGCCATCCAGAAATCGTCACGGACCAGCAGCAACACCTGCAGCCGGTTGCCGTCTGCTTGGCTTAGGGCATCCAGCAGTTCGCCCTCAAAGTTCCCGCTGTGCTGTTGCAACCATTGCTCGAATTGGTCGCAGATTACTAACAATTTCCGGCCACCCGGAGGAATCACGCGGCCTTGGCGTATTTCCCGGAACAGCTCGTCCAGGGTGGCCGGGACGGATGTCACCTGGCAAAGATGGGCTATATCGTTCAGCAGGATTGCCTCCGTTTCTCCGGAGGTTGCCTCCACATAAACGGGCAGGACGCCTTCCTCATCAAGAGTCGGAATCAGCCCGGCCCGGACTAGGGATGATTTCCCGCACCCGGAAGGGCCGTAGAGAATCCCAACCGGCTGGTTTCCCGGTCGGTTCACCCAGCTTTTCCAGAAGGACACCGATTCAGGAAGGCCTGCCCTGTCCCTGGTTCCCGGCAGCAAGGCCAGGAAGTAATCCGAATCGGTCTCATCAAAGGGCAGCAGCCCCTTCGGTCGCATGGCCACCGATTCGGCATGGACGGATCCAGCCAAGCCAGGCTGAACGGGCCATAAAACCGGCCCGGTCGCATTGGCACTTCGATTTTCCCCCGGACGCGACTGGAGCCAGTACTCCAAGTCCTCGGCCATTTCCATGGCGGTCTGATACCGGTTCCTCGGGTGCCTGGAAATCGCCCTGAGGCAAATCCGGTCCAATTCCCGCGGCACTCCCTCCCCGCGATATTTCGGCGGAGTTGGATCACATTCAATTATTTTGGCTATCAGTTCATCGAGGTTGTCGCCGCAAAAGGGCCTTTTGCCACACAACATCTCATACATCACAACGCCGAGGCTGAAGATGTCGCTCCGGGCGTCCACCCGGTGGCCCATGCGGCGGGCCTGTTCGGGTGACATGTAGACGGGGGTTCCCACTAAGCCTTTTCTTGGGTTGGCCGACTTTTCCCGGAGGGCCAAACCAAAATCCAGGATCCATGGCCTGCCTTCTGGATCGATTAAAATGTTTGCCGGCTTGAGGTCGCGGTGAACCAGCCCCATGGCATGGGCTGAATCCAAGGCGCGCGCGACCATGGCGAGTAACCGTGCGGTTTCCTCGGGGGCCAATGGGCCGGCCCTCAGCTTGGTGGCCAGGTCCTCACCTTCGATGAATTTGGTCACGAAGAAAAAGGGATTTTGCGTGTCAGAACCCACGGCCAATACGGGCAGAATTCCAGGCTTGTCCAGCAAGGCCAGGTTTTTGGCCTCATCCCGGTAAGCCTCCAAATCTTCGGCCGAACTGATCCTGTCAGGCCGCGGAACCTTCAGGGCCACCTTTCTTCCTAGTTCCTGGTCGGTGGCAAGATATACGGTGCCAAAATTCCCCCGGCCTAGAATTCCTTCAATCCAGTAGTGACTGATTTTCACAGGATGGAGATCATCCTGTACTAACTGGGAACCAGCCGTCTGATTCGTGTGGAATGGCAGGGTTAGGTCATCCATTCCTTGGGTGATGAGCTGGGCTAGGCTGGGGTACTTGCGGGCCAGGTCGCCGCTGCTCAAGACCCTGCCAAGCGACTGGTTAGACCGAAATTCGGCGTGAAGCAGTTCGATGATATCGCCTGGGTTGCTTCGAAGCTCCGGGTATTTATCCAGGTACTGTTCCAGGTTCACCGAATGGCCGGCCCGAATGCTCAACTCAAAGGCGGAACGGATCAGTTGAACCAGCAGTACGCGCCTTTCCAAAGGGCTTTTTCCCTCGAGAAACGGGTTTAAATCCGGATCGATACCCGGTGTCCAACCTTCCTCGAAATCCTGGACGATCGAACCGATCAGAACGGAATCCAGCAGCATGGGAACCCAACCCTCATTAGGTTTCGGCTGTCAGGGCCAAAATGACCGGGGTGATCTTGTCCTTGAGGATGCGATCAACTGTGCGGGTTGAGTAGCCGAGGGCACTAGCAATCTCGTCACGGGAATGC
>CAIWHS010000032.1 GCA_903912515.1 uncultured Planctomycetaceae bacterium | reverse complement strand
GACGCACTACGTGGGCGAGAGGTTTTTGCGCGGAACTGTGCGAGTTGCCACAAGGTGGAAGGGCAGGGGAAAGATGTTGGGCCGGATATCTCTGATACCCGCACCAAGACGGAAGAAATGCTGTTGGGCGACATTCTTGATCCCAACCGGGCGATAGATGGCGCCTATGTGGCTCAGGCAGTGACGACAGCCTCAGGCCGATTGCGCGTGGGTGTGATCAAGGGGGCTAGTGGTGGTTCGATCACACTGTTGCTAGCAGACGGCACGGTGGAGAATTTGGCACGGGGAGACATTGAGGAGATTGTGTCAACCGGGAAATCGCTGATGCCCGAAGGGCTAGAGAAAACCATTAGCCCTGAGCAGATGGCGGATTTGATTCGCTATTTGAAGGATTGGCGCTATTTGGATGGCAAAACGCCTAGGGCTGGGAGTTAGTGCGGATTAGAGCTTGAGGACGGCGGTGCCCCAGGTGAGGCCGGCGCCGAAGCCGCTGATCACCACGGTTTGGCCGTGCTTGACCCGGCCTTGGGCGAGTGCCTCGTCGAGCGCGATGGGGATGGAACCCGCGGAGGTGTTGCCATATTTTTCGAGGTTGCTGAAGACCTTGTTGCGGGGCACTTTGAGGACATCGACCGCCGCGTTGATGATGCGAATGTTAGCCTGGTGCGGGATAAAAAGATCGACATCTTCGGTGGTGAGCCCGGTATGGCGCAGGACATCTTGGATGGTGTCGCACAGGATGGTGACAGCCCAACGGAAGACGGCCCTGCCGTCCATGTGGAGGAAATGGAGGCCTTGCTCGATGTTGCTGGGGGTTGGAGGGAGGCGGCTACCACAGGCTGGGCGGTTGAGCAAATCGCCGCCACCACCATCGGAGCCGAGGCTGACGCCCAATAGCCCTTGAGTAGAAGTGCCACGGGTGAGAAGAACGGCACCGGCGCCATCGCCAAAGAGCGGGTAGGTTTTGATGTCTTTGGGATTGATGACACGGGAGTTGGTATCGCCACCAACCACCAAGACACGCTCGGCAGCACCGGCCAGGAGGTAGCTGGCGCCGGTGGTCAGGGCGTAGACGAAGCCGGCACAGGCGGCCTGAACCTCGATTGCTGGGCAGCGGAGGCCCAAACGATCTTGCAGCAAGCAAGCGCTGGAAGGGAAGCTCATGTCGGGGGTGAAAGTACCGAGCACGAGTAGATCGATTTGGCTTTTGTCGATACCCGATTTGTCGATGCAGCGCTGGGCTGCCATTTGGCAAAGATCGGTGGTTGCCTGATGTGGCAGGGCGTGACGGCGCTCGAGAATGCCGGTGCGCTTGACGATCCATTCGGAATCGCAGCCGAGTTCACTATGCAGTTGCTCGTTGGTGATCACCAACTCGGGCACATAGCTACCTGTGGCGACCACCTGGATGCCCGCGAGAGTGAAACACTTGGGCCTTTGAATGGAGGCGCGCTCTTCGCTCATATTCGCCTGGCGCTTGCCACCGATTTCTCCGCGCGGGGGCAGATGAATCGCGATAGGGGTGTATAGATTGTCTTATCCCGCAAGACAGGTGCTCGTTCACCTAACATTAGTATTAATTCTAAGAAGGGGACCACGATTCGGCCAGCCTTTACTGTGCTGGCCGAACCGAAGAATTAGGGAGCTGAGGCGCGAAGGCTTTGTAACATGGCGACGAGGGCCATTTGCTGGGTTGCCAGCGACAAAGTGCCGCCGCGTTGGGTGTCGCGGAAGCCTCCTTCGAGGAGGGGCCGGTACCATTCGGCGAAATGCTGGGTTGTGGACTCGGTGTACTGGTGCTGGGCAAGGAATTGTGTGCCGCGATCGATTGTTTCCATGAGGGACTGATTGAGGGTTGCATCCCCCATCTCACGGGAGAGTGTGGCTGCTTCGGCCAAAGTGAGCAGAATAGGTGCGGAAATAGCTGTGGTGGGTGGAGGCAATAGGGTTCCGGCGGGCAGTTTGCCCGAAGGGACGGGTGGCTGGAACCCGCCCAATTGACGGGGGTGAGCCGCATCGATTTTGGTTTGCTGCCAGTGGGCAAGTTCATCGCAGGCCGCAAAAAGACGGGCGGCGGCCTGACGATCGCCCTGGGTGCGGCTCCATTCAGCCAAAGCCAAGCCCTGCCAAGGCTGAGCCTGGGCTGAAGTTGGGCCTTTGGCGCTTTCGAGCAGGGAGGCTGTGAGCTCCAACTTCCAGTTGGCAGGGCGATGCTTGTTACTTTTGAGCAGGGTGTAGGCGACCAAATAACGCTGAGCGGACAGATTTGCTGGTGGATTTGCTGGTGTTTTGGAAATCAATTCTTCCTGACTTTCACGACGCAGGTAATTGACCATCTCTTCGGAGCGGTTGAGCATGTCTGAGGGGGGAGAAGGTTGATCGACCAAGGCCAAGGCTAGAAGGGCGGTGCCCTGGATGCGGGGCAGAATGAATTGGGGCACTGAGGTGTGGCGGGCCTTGGGGTCGGTTGGGTCTGGGGTGGTTTCCTCAAGAGCGCACAGCATGGCTTGTAGGGCACGTGCTTCGTATTTTTGATCGCCAAAGGCTTGAGCCGCACGGTTGAGAGACCAAGCGGCGGAGATTTGCCCCAACCAGCCTGTGTCGGTTGATTCTTCACGTACGGCGGGTTCGATTCCGGGAGAAAACAGGCCCTTGACGCCATTCATGCGGGCAAGCCAGTCGGCCCCGCGGCGGGTGGTGAGGAGCATTTGGCGGGTGAGTGGGGCCAGGTTGGCCCGGTCTTTTTCCAAGCGGCCGGCCCAACCGGGCATGTTGGGGTTGATAGCAACTGGAGGCGAGTTTTGGGCTGATGTTTGGGCGGTTTGGCTTGAATTGGTGTTGAAGCCGGTTGGCTCGATGCGAGGTTGGGGAATGGCCTGAGGGGCTGGCACTGGGGTGGCTGGCAGGGATGGAAGTGAACCCAATTGAGGCAAGGTGCGTGGTGTTTGCTGGGTTTGGGCAGCAGGAATGACCGATGCAGGCGGAGCGGGTGGTTGGGCATGGGAGTTGAAACGCAATTTGGCCACCGGGGCAACCAAAGCGACAAAACCAAGTAGGACCAAACCAGAAATGAGTGTAGAGCGCATGGTGCCAGCTTCCTGCCGTCTGTTGGCCGATTGGTTTTCGATCGGTTGGGATTAATACCCAGACGCAAAAGCTAACCGGCGGTTCCCAGCCATGACAAGCTAGGTTCCGCCGGTTTTGTTATTTGAAAGGCGTAGACAGGGCCTGAAATGAACTAAGCTACGACTTCTTCGATACGGATTTTGGTGAAGTATTGGCGATGGCCTTTACGACGCACGTAGTTCTTGCGGCGGCGATACTTCATAATGTTAGTTTTTTCGCTGATTTCACCCAGCACCGTGGCTACAACTTTGGCCCCGGCAACCGTGGGCTGGCCAACAATAACCTGATCTCCCTTTTTGAGGAGGAGGACGCGTTCGAGGCTGATTTTGGTTTCTGGTTCAAGGTTGCGCAGGTCGATTTGAAGCACATCGCCAGCCTTGACCGTGTATTGTTTGGAGCCGTCTTCCACAACCGCGTACATGTCGATACCCGCCTTCAAATCCTACCCG
>CAIWHS010000031.1 GCA_903912515.1 uncultured Planctomycetaceae bacterium | reverse complement strand
GCCCAGCCGCCCTCCATCAAATTTGTGACCTAGGTTTCGATGAAATTTGGCAAGTTGGTTCAAAAAACCTCCTGCATCGTTTTAACCAATCGGTATCTGAGCATTGCAAGTTCCAGGGGAATGTTGATGAACAGGCGAGATTCACTCCGGGCCGGCGGTTTGTCGTTGATGGCCATGGCTGCGACTGCGGGAAAAATTTCAGCAGCGGTCATTCCCAAAAAAGTGATTGTCATAGGGGCGGGTGTCTCCGGCCTGGCCGCTGCCAAAACTCTGGTTTCTCGCGGGCATTCGGTGATTGTGCTGGAGGGCCGCAATCGTATAGGCGGGCGCATCGCCACCAGCGCCAAATGGGCCGATGCTCCAGTTGACCATGGTGCCTCATGGATTCATGGCCAAACGGGAAATCCAATCACCGCTATCGCCAAGCAGGTGGGTGCCCCACTTGTCACCACCAATGAAAATTCCATGATCGTCTATAACACCGATGGAAAAGTACTCGATGCGACCGCCAGCAAAAAGCTTGAGTCGCTGCGCTCCACCATCGCTAGCTCCGTCACCAAGGCGCAAAACAGCCTGCGATCCGACATCCCATTGCAATCGGCCATCGAGGCTGGCACAGGCTGGGCATCCCGCCCCCTGCAGGATCAAATCTGGATGCGCTACCTCATCAATAGCGATTACGAGCAGGAATATGGTGGCTCGGCCACATCTCTTTCGGCACTTTGGTTCGACCAAGATTCCGATTTTTCCGGCCGAGATCTCCTCTTCACCAAAGGCTACCGCTCGGTGACCGATTTCCTCGCTCAAGGCCTGTCTATCCAATTGAACCAAATTGTCACCCGCGTCCGGATTCAGGGTGCTCAGGTCATTGTCGACACCAAAACTGGCTCATTTACTGCCGACAAAGTGGTTGTCACCCTGCCCCTGGGCGTGTTGAAATCCGGAGCCATCCAATTTTCGCCCGCATTGCCACAAGCCAAAGTCAATGCCATCAACTCCTTGCGCATGGGAATCCTCAACAAATGCTTCCTGCGATTCAATAGCGTCTTTTGGGCCCAAAATTACGACTGGATTGGAACTATTCCCACCCTTAACGGGCGCTGGGCTGAATGGTGCAGCTTATCCAGACAAACGGGAAAACCGATCATTGTCGGCTTCAATGCGGCCGACTACGGCGCCCAACTGGAGTTTTCAAACGATGCGACCATTGTGCAAGAGGCCATGGCAACCCTGCGCAAAGTTTACGGCAACTCCATACCCAACCCAGTCGACTACCAAATCACCCGCTGGGCGACCGACTCCTTTTCATCAGGCTCTTATTCCTACATCCCAGTGGGCGCCAAAGGCTCCATGATGGATGACCTTGCGGCAAATGTGAGCCAGACTATCTATTTCGCGGGCGAGGCCACAAACCGCAAATACCCCGCCACGGTACATGGGGCATACCTATCGGGGGTACGAGCTGGCACAGAACTGGTCTAGGGCCATGAAACCAATTTATCTGGTCCAAAACCTTTTTTTTAGCCTTCAACAATTGCCCGATAGAGGGTTGTTGATGCGCGTCGAATGCGGCACTAGCGCTGTATACGACATCACCTTCCAACTCGATGATGCAGAAACAGCCCTGTTCAAGCGTGATGGTTCCAACTTTGTGGAAAGCCTAGCCAACCGGGTCATGGCTTTTCCCGATCACTTCAAAGACCGCCACACAACTCGCTGATTTTTAAAAACCATATGGGCCTGAGTTATTAACTCAAGCCTGGCCCACACCGCACCCCAAGGCCGGTCAGATACGCCGTTCCGCCTGGGTGCTGCGTAAATGGATGGTCTTGCGGTCTAAATCGTGATGAGACTCGACAAAGCGAACCGTCCCGCTCTTGGCCCGCATCAGAAGTGAATGAGTGGTAGCGATTGAACCCCGCACGCTCACCCCCTGCACCAGCGGGCTAGTGCTAATTCCAGTTGCCGTGAATATCAGGTTCTCCCCGCGCGCCAGATCACGCGACATGAACTGCTTGTCGATGCGGTCGCCCCATCCCATCTTGATCAGGCTCTGCCGCTCCGCTTCATCACGCGGCCAAATTTTAGCCCGCATGCCACCACCCAGGCAGCGAAGCCCAGCCGCCGAAACCACAGCCTCAGGCGCCCCACCAATACCCACATACAGGTCAATGTCACTCGTCCGCATCGCGGGTGCGAGGGCTGCTGCGATGTCACCATCCTGAATCAGCCGCAACGCCGCGCCCTTGCGCCTGATTTCTTCGATCAATTGCTGGTTGCGCGGCCTGTCGAGTGCGCACACCAGCACGTCACGCACATCCTTGCCCAAAATTTTGGCGGTGACATCAATCACCTCGCTCACTGGTGCGTCAATGTCTATCGGCAGTTTGGGGTCAGCAAGCCACGCCTTGCGCACGGCTAGTGGATAAGCCAGTTTCTTCATGTAAAATGCAGGAATATCCAATAGGCACGGGCCCGACTCACCATTCACCTGCGCCGCGGCGATACAGCTCAGCGAGTTGGGCATGCCCTTCGCCACATTGGTGGTGCCGTCAATCGGGTCCAAGGCTATCTCAAACCGGGGCGCACCCGGCCGCCAGGTGCCCACTTTCTCACCCTTGAACAAGCCGGGTGCATCATCCTTGATCCCCTCGCCAATCGCCACCTCGCCGCACATGTCGGTCAGGTCGAACATGCCGCGAATCGCGTCGCAGGCCGCCTCATCAGCCAGTTCTTTCTCACCCTTGCCCAGCCACTGCAAGGTGTTAAGCGCGGCTATTTCAGTTGCTCGCAAAAAATCAAACGCAATCTGCCTTTCAATATCTGGTTGGAATTCCATAGACATATTGCTTCCACTTTGTATTAGGAGGGGGATGAAACAGGCACGGCCGGCTGGGAGAAGCCGGTTTTCAGGTCATTCGCAGTTATTGCCAAACCACCGCAGCAAAGCCACCTGGGTTTTGCCATCCACTATGTCACCGCTTCGAATCATTTCCAAGGCCTGACAACTGGGCAAAAAGCAGGGAATCAAATCCTCATCTGGCTCAGGGCACGATTCAACCTGCTTCAGCCCGGTGGCCACAAAGAGGTGAATCACTTCTGAAAGCAATCCGGGGGAGGGAATAAAATAACCCATGGGGCGCCATATGGAAGCCTCCAGGCCGGCCTCCTCAACCAACTCGCGCTTGGCGCAATCGAGCGGGTCTTCTCCCGGTTCCAAAGTCCCGGCGGGAATTTCCCACAACCGCTGCCCCACCGCCGGCCTCATGTTCTGCAGCAGGCAAATCTGGTCATCTTCGCGAATCGCCAAAATTGCGACAGCACCCGGGTGAATGATGATGTCACGACGGATGGGCCGGCCTTCGGCCGAGGTGCCCTCTTCCACAAAAACCTGTATACGCCGGCCCGTGTGGGCCAGCCTGCGTGTGGTGTTGCTCATAGCCTTAGGTTATCTGCTCATGTGCCATGTTGCCAGATAGCCATCACACCGAAACAGGCGTGTTCGCCTCGCGGGCGGCGATTTCTTCTTTGAAAAGCGTACGCACCTTGCGGCGCATGATCCGGTCCACCATCCACGGGAAAAATTTGTTGATCGCCAGCAAAAGACGGCCCTGCCGGGTCAAAAACACCCGGTCCTTGCCCCTAGTCGAGGCTTCCCACACCGCCTCGGCCACCTGCTCACTGGTCATTCCACGCATGTGGTCCAGTTGCACCTTGGCGCTTTGCTTCAGCATGTTCTGACTGAAGTTGGTCTGGGTGAGGCCGGGTGCCACCATCAACACATCAACCTGGTCTTTGGAAAGCTCGCTGCGCAAGCCATCAGAAAAGGCGTGCACCGCAAACTTGCTTGAACTGTAATCGCTGCGGGCCGGGAAAGCCCTCTCACCCACAATCGATCCAATGTTGATAACCTGTGCGGTGTTGCCAAGCTTCAACAGCGGCAGCAGTGCCCTTGTGGTTTCAGCCAACCCAAAAACATTGACCTCAAATATCCTGCGAAGCTGCTCCGCATTGCCATCGATAAAATGCCCTGTGGCACCAATGCCAGCGTTATTTGCAAGAATATCCAGCCCACCCATTTCTTTCAGGCAAAAGGTGGCCAAATTCTGCCGGTCTTCCTCGTTGGTCACATCACCCGCGACGGTATGCAGGGTTCCCGGCAGGTTCATGCCCGCCACTTCGGCCCGCAACAGATCCAACAGGTCGGCCGATCGCGCCTGGGCCACAACCACCATCCCACGGCGCACACCGTCCAAGGCCAATGCCCTGCCAATGCCCTGCGAGGCACCCGTCACCACCGCCCGAAGCCCATGCAAGGAACGCCGTCTGCCCATGATATATATACCCCATCAAACGCCCTAGATTGTCCCTCTTTGAGCAGTCTACCCCCGGTGTCAGGAAAGGTTGTCTGGAGTGGGAAAATAAGGCGGGAAACCAGGGCTGGCTATGCCACGCAAACCTACTCTGACGATTTTGCCGGGTATGATCGCAAGCTGGCGCCCCAATGCCCATCCTGGCCCAGATCGTCTCCAAGCAATTTCTGGGCCCCCTCCAGCGACTTGGCAATGTCTCCACCCGCCCGGTGCCAACCCGCAAGCGTTGTGCGCACCTTGTCCAGTTGGCCACCCGCGACCGGGGTTGGGTTGGTGTTCACCAAATACCTCAATCGTCTGGGGCTCACCAGCCCTGCCAGCCGCCACCCCAGTAGCAGCATCCCCGGCAAGAACGAAGCCGTCACCAATAACCCTGCTTGCAGAAAAAAAGAGGTGGAGTGGTAATTTTCTTCCCACCAAGATTTGCCTAGGCGCCACAGCACCCAGCCAGTCATGGCCGCCACCAGTGCGTTCCCAATCACCACGCAACTGCAACCAACAAGCCCCGAGGTTGCCAGCCGCGCTGATTCCCGACCCGCAGCTTCCACATCAGCCTCCACGCGGGCCAACAGTTCGGGATGAATGTCTGAAAGGGTCCACTGTCTCAAAAAACCATCCACCGCCACACCCAAGCCTGAAGGTGCTTCAGCCTTGCCATCCTGACCAAGCTGGGCCAACCGGTTCCCAGGCACTCCCAGTCGATCAAGCCCCGCGTCTTCCAGCGCGCGACGCGCATCGTTCTCTATAGCGCTTAGCGTATCCCTAAAGTCGTCTCCAAGCGCTTGGGCAACCTGCCGCAAGGGGCTCAGCCCTCTCACCGCCCACAACGCAGACGCCCCCAGTGCCCCAGCAATACCAAGCAATCCCCCACGCAAACCGCGTGTCAAAGCCCAACCGGTGGCCAAGGGCTGCATGCGAGCCCTACCCCACACCGCCGGAAATAAAAATGGGCCCGACCTCTCCCCCAGCTCCTTCCAGGCGACCTGCCGCACCACCCGCGCAAACGAATCCGCCGCTCGAGGCTCGGCCAACGCCCGCAAATAGGCCTTTTCTTGCCGATCACGCCCTTGTTCCACCATGGTGGAAAGTCGCTCAGCCTCAGCATGAAACGGCTCAAGATAGCCCGCGTTCAATGCATAGGCCGACTGCCGCAAAAAGGCGTCCTGGCGCAACAGGGGCATACGGTTCTCATCCCCGGGGCGCAACACCGCCTGCCGCAAACGCGCGATGCCCGGGTCACCTGACCGAACCGACGAAACCACAAAAACAGATCCTACTTCACCGGAAAATCCTATTTCCCCAAGCCGCTTGCCAAAGTCCCGGGCAATCTCTTCCATCTTCTCCGGATACTTGTCAGCCTTGGTCAAAACGAACAGCCAACGCTTCCTCGGGGCCCACCGCCGCAATTCCTCTAGTACCTGCAAATTGCCACGCCGGTCCGGATCGGTCACAAAAATCACCAAATCCGCCTGTTCAAGAATCTGGCGTGTCACGCCATGGTGCCTTTCAATCATCCCATCCACATCAGGCGTGTCAGCCAGAACCATCCCACGGGGTACACCCCCCTCCACCACAACCGGTTCCAAACCCTGAAAGGCGGGAAGATGGGCCATGTCCAGCGAATGTACTGCTAAAAAAGGCTGGCTGGTGTGGCAGCGAACCGTGTCTGAACTGGGGCTGGCTCCAGGCTTGCCAATCAGGGCGCCAAACAGCTCTGACTTCCCCACCCCTGTGCCCCCCAGCATCACCACCAGCGCAGGAACCGCTGGCGGCACCTCCAGCGACGCCAGCGCCCGGTCCAATTCCACACCCACGCGCGCCGCTGCCGGCCAACTGTCAGCCGCCAGCAAATCCTTGCGAAAATTACCAACCCGGCCGGCCAGTGCGGCAATCCACGGCAGCAGCCTGATTTCCAAGGGCATTTTCCCATCCATTTTGGTGATTACGCTATCAGACATGGTCAGGCTTTCGTTGAAGGTCAGAGGCCAAGCGCCGCATTTCATCCAAAGGGAAACTCGTCAGAAGGTCGGCATCCTTGAGCTTTCTGCCCAAAACCCCGGGTAGCAAGTGTGTGCGCAGGTGGTCTGCCACCTCCCGCCCGCGCTGCTCGCGCCAGGCTCGGTCGGCTACTTCCAAAACATTCTTGAAATGCATTTTTTCAGCCATGCTGAAAAGCATCGCGGCAAGCCCAGCGCCACCGGCCGCCAAGCCTCCAGCCCCAAGCGTCCCCAACACCACATGGCTGCCAAGAAGTCCACCCGTGGTGGTTACATCCAGCACAAAAAGCCCCAAACCACCTACGGCTGTCAGATCCAAAGCCACCGGAAGGCTGTGTGCCCAAGCTGGGTTCTGCTCCACCCACAGGCGGGCAGATTCACGCAGCTTCGTTTCCCATTCAATTTCTGGACGGCCAAGCTTGGCATTTTTCAACCCGTCACAGGCTTTGCGACAGGTGGCTCCGTCCAGTGTACCCACCCAAGCAGGCCATCTATCACGCCAACGATCGACCAACTCTTCAGAAACCCGCTCCAAAGACTTCCGTTCAGCCTCTTCCAGGTTCACCAATTCACCGCCCGCCTTCGGCTTGCTGAAGGCCAAACGGATAGCCTCAGTGAGCACCTGAAATCCTCCTTGCATCCATGCGCTCACCCGGGTGAACGGGTAAATGATCCAACGAAAAACCTGATTTTGCCCCGCACGAGCCTCCTCCATGAGCACCTCCAGCGTGCGCCCTATGGGAAACTCATGCCCGGCCACCGCCAGGCCGGCCTTGGCCAAATCCTCGTCAATCGACACTCGCCAATTCAGCCTGGCCTGTCTGGCCGCCATCGCCCTATCCACCAATTTGCCTAT
>CAIWHS010000030.1 GCA_903912515.1 uncultured Planctomycetaceae bacterium | reverse complement strand
TCCGCCATCATGGGCCCTTTGGAAGAAGTCATTGTCAACCGCTACCTCAACTATTTCCCCAAGCAAACCTATCCCATCCGCCACGGCGTTCACGCTAACACCGCCTTCGGCCTCACCTTCGCCCTCGACTATGCCCGTGCCAAAGCCAATAAAAACCTCGAGAACCTCTTGCTAGAACGCGCCAACAAATACTTCGCCAAGGACACCGATGCCCCAGCCCGCTGGGAGCCCGATGGGTCTGATTTCTTCTCCCCATCACTTTGCGAAGCCGACCTCATGCGCCGGGTCTTGCCACCTGCCGAGTTCACCGTCTGGCTGCACCGGTTCTACCCAAACCTCGAAAAATCCCAACCTAAATCCATCCTGCAACCAGCCACCGTCTCCGATCGGACCGATCCCCAAATTGTCCACCTCGATGGCCTCAACATTAGCCGTGCCTGGTGCCTGGAGGCTATCGCCCTGGCCCTGCCCGAAAAAGACCCCGCTCGCCCGGTCCTGTTAAAAGCCGCCGCAGTCCACGCCAGCGAAGGAATCGCCCATGTCACCAGTGGCGACTATGCCGGCGAACACTGGCTCGCTAGCTTTGCTACCCACTTAATGACTTGGAAAATCGACCGCTAACACATAAGCGGGCCCCAGATTGCCAATACCTCCAGCAAGTCGCCCTCCCATTGTCAAAACAATCCATTGATTCTTGCCAAATCATGAAGGTTTAAGTAATTGAAACTCCTGTATATACTTGTAAATCAAAGAAAGTGACCACATTCGGCCGGCCCCATACCTGCCACCCGCCCACCACCCAAGCGCATAATCTGCTTGACAGGTGTAAAGGGTGGGCCGAAAATGGAAACAATCCTTCGAAATCCACCCAGAAAATGAAGTCCGGGCAACTAAAGCCACGAGAGATTACCCCCCATGCTTACATGTCGCATGCCCCTTGCCCTCCTGGCAGGCTGGTTTTTTGCAACTACTAACGCTTTTGCCGCCCAACCACCGGCCTTTGAATGGAAAGATGACGACAAGGTTGTCCTCATTGGTGGTACCGTTATCGAGCGGGAGCAAAACTATGGCCACTGGGAGTTGGCTCTAACCCGCCATATCCCGGCCAAAAATGTCACCTTCCGCAACCTAGGCTGGAGTGGCGATACCGTTTGGGCAGAATCGCGTGGCATTTTTGATGCCCCCGAAAAGGGCTACGCCAAGCTCATCGAACTCGTCAAAGAACAAAAACCAACCGTTTTAATATTCGGCTACGGACAGGTGGAAGCCTCAAACGGCCCAAGCCGAATCCCTGCTTTCCTGCAGCAATACAAAAAAATAATCAACGACTGCAAAGCTGGAAGCGCCCCAGGCGCACGAGTTATCCTGCTAGGGCCAATGGACATCCTCCCAATGCCCGCACCTTTGCCCAAACCCGATTCTTACAACACCCAGATTGCCGCTTACCGCGATGCCATCCGTCAATTCGCCCCAACTGTTAACGCCACCTTCGTTCCTATGGCCATGCCCAAGGCAGAAAACACCAAAGAATTGCTCGAGCTCACCGATAACGGCCAGCACCTCACCTCGGAAGGCTACGCCCGCACAGCACCCCAGCTTGTGTTGGCATTGGCCCAAAAGAGCCCAAAAAAACTCAAGTCAGGTGACGAGGCATCGCTTCAGCAAACAATCCTCAAAAAAAACGAATTGTTCTTCCACCGCCACCGTCCCCAAAATGTCACCTACCTATTTCTGTTTCGCAAACATGAACAAGGAAACAATGCGGTCGATATCCCCAAATTCGATCCCCTCGTGGCAGACTTGGAAAAACAAATAGGCTCCTCGCTGGATTAACCCAAAGCGCCTCCGCTCACTAATTCAACAACCGGTTCATATTCCCTGTCCACATCGGTACTCACATGACACGACACATACTCGCCGGCGCATGCTCCGCACTCTACATATTGCTGGCGGCCAACTCGGCATTGGCCCAGCGGGAATTGAAAAACATTCCCGATCCAAACCCCGAACTCGAACGTGCAACATTCATTGTTCCCGAGGGCTTTGAGGTCAACCTCTTCGCCGGTGATCCCCGCATCGCCAAGCCAATCCACATGAACTTTGATGCTAAAGGCCGCCTCTGGATCGCCAGCAGTGAGGTCTATCCCCAAATTTCTCCAGGCAAACCAGCAACCGACAAAATCTTGGTTTTGGAAGATACCGATGGTAACGGCGTCGCCGACAAAACCACCGTCTTCGCCGATGGACTGCTCATCCCCACAGGTGTCGAAATTGGCGACGGTGGGGCCTATGTGGCTGCCAGCACCGAACTGCTGCATTTGAAAGACACCAACGGCGACGGCAAAGCCGACACCAAACGAGTCGTCCTATCCGGGTTCGGCACCGAAGACACACACCACATCCTCCACTCCCTGCGCTGGGGGCCCGAGGGACTGCTCTACATGAACCAGTCCATCTACATCCATAGCCACATTGAAACCCCATGGGGAGTCAAGCGCCTCAATGCCGGCGGACATTGGCAGTTTCGCCCCGAAACCCTCCAACTCGACATTCTGGATCGCGGCCTGGTTAATTCTTGGGGCTTGGCATTCGACAACTTTGGCGCCACTTTTGCAACCGACGGCGCCGGCGGCGAAGGAATCAATTACATCGTCCCAGGCGCGTCATACCTCACCGCATACGGCGCTTCTCGCATCCTCAAAGGCCTCAATCCAGGCAGCCCCAAACACTGCGGCCTTGAAATTGTCGATGGCCGCCACCTGCCAGATGACTGGCAAGGTAGCATGATCACCAACGATTTCCGCGGCCACCGGGTCGTCCGTTTCGAGGTGAAACCCCAAGGCTCCGGATTTGTCTCCATCGAAAAACCCGATGTCATCAAGTCAAACCATCCGGCTTTTCGCCCAATCGATGTCAAACAGGGCCCAGACGGGGCCATCTACATCGCCGACTGGTACAACCCCATTATCCAGCACGGCGAAGTCGATTTTTACGACCCCCGCAGAGACCGCGTTCACGGCCGTATCTGGCGTGTTTCCCGCAAGAAAACTCCACTAGTGCCCCGCCCACAATTGGTCGATGCCATCACCACCGACTTGGTCAAACAACTCGAGTCTCCCGAGCGGTACACCCGCCATTTCGCCAAGCGTGTTCTCAAGGAGCGCGCTTTGCACGATGGCAAAAAAGACGAAATCCTCGCCTCCCTCAAGGCATGGGACCAAACCCTCGAACCCAAAGACCCCCTTCTTTCCAGACATAAAATGGAGCTGCTCTGGGTTTATCAAGCGCTCGATACCCCGCAACCAGCCATCTTGAAGCAGGCCCTCGAATCAAGCGACCCAAACCTGCGTGCCTCTGCCACACGCATCTTGGGCCATTGGCTCAGTACCGAACCACAGGCATTGCAATACTTGGCCAAACTGGCCCAAGACCCACACCCCAGGGTTCGCCTGGAAGCTGTCCGGGTCCTAAGCCTTATCAAAACAGCCGAGGCGGCCGAGTTGGCCATGAGCGCTCTCCAATTCGAAACAGATGAGTGGCTCGACTACGCCCTCTGGCAAACCGCCCGCGAGCTTCAACCCTATTGGCAACCAGCTCTCACGGCCGGCAAAATCAATTTCAATGGCCAGGCCAAACAAGTGGCATTCGCCCTGAAATCTGCTGGATCTCCAGAAGCCGTTCCGGTCCTCATCCAAATGCTCCGCGAGCGCAAAGTCAGCGAGGCCGATCAAACTCCAGTCTTTGATGTCATCGCCGAATTCGGCAGGCCCCAAGACCTGCAAAGCCTTCTCGATTCCGCTACAGCTCCAGGCACCCCGGAATATATCCAGGCCGGCTGCCTGCAGGCCCTCATGAACGCCCAACAACGCCGCAACCTGCGTCCCAATGGCTCACTCGATGGGCTGGGCCTTCTTCTGGCTTCCCCCAACGACACGGTTGCCTCAATGGCCGCCCGCGCCGTGGGCAAATGGCATGTCGATTCCCAATGGACGGCCCTCAAGGCTCGACTGGCCAAAGGTGGGCCGGTGACCGAGGCATGCCTCGAAGGCGTTGCCGGTTATGGTGGCGACGAGGCAATTGCCATTCTCACTGCCCGCTCGGCAGACGCTGCCACCTTCTCCGCAGCAGTTATAGGCCTCCTGCGTCAAAAACCCGCCGACGCAGCTTCCATTGCTGTCAAATGGATGCAGCCCAAACAGGTCGATGCCCAAGGCTACGAGTCTGCCATGGCAAAACTGTTCAACGCATTCCTGCAACAAAAAGATGGCGCCACCTTGCTGACCAAGGCATTGAAAGGCCAAACCATTCGGGCCGATGCAGCCGTCATAGGCCAACGGGCTATCGCCACAAGCGGCAGGCCACAGCAAGCCCTGGCCGATGCTCTCTCAGCAGCGGCAAAGATCATCTCCGGCCCCCGCCAGCTTTCTTCCGATGAAATGTCCAAAGTGGTGGCAGCAGTCCGAAAAGAAGGCGACCCAGCCAAAGGCGAGGCTATTTTCAGGCGACCCGATCTGAACTGCCTCAAATGCCACGCTGTTGGCGATGCCGGCGGCCTTGTGGGCCCGAACATGCTCAGCTTGGGTGCGACTGCCCAGCTCGATTACATCGTCGATTCCATGCTCATCCCTAGTAAAAATATCAAAGAGGGTTACCAAACGATTGTTGTGCAAACCACGGATGGAAAGGTCCTTTCCGGGGTTAAATTGCGCCAATCCACCACCGACCTCATCATCCGTGATGCAGAAGATCGTGAGGTTCGTATTCCACTCAACCAGATTGAAGAACAGGGCAACGGCACCTCCCTCATGCCAACCGGCTTGGCTGACCGCCTGACCGAATCCGAGTTTCGCGATCTGGTCGCTTTCCTCGGCGCCTTGGGTAGGGTTTCGGAATACACCGTCAAACCCGAATTGATCATGCGTCGTTGGGAGGTCATGCTCCCCACACAGCCAGCCGCTTTTGCCATCACCCGCACTTCCTTGAAGACCTCCGCACAAGATCTGCCCGATTTTAAATGGCAGACAATCTACAGCACGGTCGGTGGCAAGGTTCCCCTTGCCGAAGTCCCCCACATGCACACACGCTATGGATTGAAACCAGGTGACAAGGGTGCCAGCTTCCTGCGTTCACGCCTCGAAGTGGTGCAGCCCGGCAAGGCAAAACTACTCATCGATTCCCCCAAAGGCGTCAGTGTCTGGATTGATCAAACCCCATACGATCCATCAGAAGCCCCGCTTATTGACTGGAGCGTCGGGTCCAAAAAAATCACCTTGGCCATCGATCGCGATGTGGCAGATAGTGGCTCGGTCTCCTTGCGGGTTGAAACACCCGCCCAAAGCGGGGCTGTCATCAAAATGACCGGGGGCAAATAATCCAACCATTCATCCAATCATTCAGTAGTGGGGCCACCCCACTCCTGCCTTCGCGCGTTATCCCGTCATCCACCTTCGTGCCTAGAGATCGTCATGCTGACAGGTTTTTCCAAGACATGGATTTTAGGGGCAATCGCAGGCTCAGCCATTTTTCTGCACAACCCGTCAGCCCAGTCAGATGAATTGCCTGCGCCCATACGCTGGAAAAAGCATGTCATCAATGATCAGTCACCCTACGAGGCCTGCGGGGCGGCTGATTTTAATAACGATGGCAAAACCGATATTTTCTCTGGCGACTCTTGGTACGAGGCTCCCTCCTGGAAAAAACACAAAATCCGTGACATTCCACCTGCCACAGAAAACCCCCACTATCACGACGATTTTGCCAATTCACCTCTGGATGTGAATGGCGATGGCCGAATCGATATCGTCACATGCAATTATTTTGCCAAACGCTTTGGTTGGCTCGAAAACCCCGGCCCTGATTCCAATCAGAATTGGACCGAACACACTATCGACAACCCCGGCAACATGGAAACAGGCGAACTGGTTGACATCAACGGTGATGGTAAACCCGACTTTCTGCCAAACCCCGGCGGCAACGTCATTTGGTACCAATTGACTCAGCAAAAACCAAAAGTTGTCTGGAAAAAACATAGTCTCGGCAATGCCGGGGCAGGCCACGGCGTCGGCTCAGGTGATATCAACAACGACGGCCGTATCGATATCATCACCCCCAAAGGTTGGTACGAGCAGCCGGCCCAACCAGATGCAAAATGGACTTTCCATCCTGATTTCGATCTCGGAGTGGCCAGCATCCAGATAATTGGCCGCGATGTCGACGGCGATGGATTGACTGACATCCTCTGGGGCATGGGCCACGGCTATGGACTCCAATGGCTCAAACAAACTGCCGGCGAACCAGGAAAAAGAATTTGGACAAAGTCAGTTATTGACGACAGCTTTTCCCAGGTTCACACCCTCTTGCTTGCAAATCTCGATGGCAAAGGCGAGCCCGAGTTGGTAACCGGAAAACGCGTCTACGCCCACGAGTCTGAACCGGGCGCCACCGATGCACCTGTCGTCTTTTACTACCAATTCAATCGCACCGCATCAAAATGGCATAAGCAAACCATCTTCCAAGGCGCTCCCGCCTCCCAAGCACCCTTGATTGCAAAAGACCGTTGGGCCCTGAAAGACTTCCCCCGCGGTAGCGCCGGCACCGGCCTGCAAATGAGTTCCATCGACATCGATAACGATGGCGACATCGACTTGGTCTGCCCAGGAAAATCCGGCCTGTACCTGTTTGAAAACCTTGGTCGCTAAGTAGCTATAAATTTTGCCTATTTTATAATGCTTATTAATGCGTCATAAGCGTGGCTTTGGCTTCCCGAATCAAAGGAATCTTGCACCACAATACAGACAGGGCCCGTATTTTTTGCGGTGTGAATCACCACCAGATCCATTGCTCCAGGTTTTGGAACCGCTTTCTGCCGGATAGACCCATCTGGTGCCTGAATAGTAATTAGCGGATCCAAAACAGACCCGCGGCCGCGACTGGTTAGTCGTACCTCAACGGTTTGCCCTTGCTTCAAATCAATTCGAAAACAGTCAACATCTTGCTTCTTTTCAATGGTGCCAAGCAATCGGCAAGGCAGCTTGCTAATC
>CAIWHS010000029.1 GCA_903912515.1 uncultured Planctomycetaceae bacterium | reverse complement strand
GAACACAGTGAGGTTGCAAGGTTCAATTGCACACCTCCAGGTGTGTGGCGAAAACTGTCATCACAATTATTTGCCTTGTTGTTGCGCTGCCAATATTGGTGGGATTTGACCGATGGTTGCCTAGATATCGCTGTGGGAAGGATGATTGAAGGCTGGGGGTTTTTAAAAGGCCCTGCCCGAATTCCCGATACTGCGGAAATGGAAATTTGGCTTGCCGAAGGCGGGTTTTCCCGTTTGATCCTGGATCAGGCCACCCAGAATGCAAAATGGATCGGAAAATCAGGCGGACTGAATTTTGGTGCCGTTGGTAAGGGCTTTGGTTTGGATCAGATGGCATCTGCGCTTCGCGATTCTGCTTGGCCTGCAGCTATGCTCCATGGTGGTCGTAGTAGTGTTGTTGCATGGGGATGTCCGCTGGGCGAGAGCAATGGTTGGCGGGTGGCGTTGATGCACCCTCGCAAAGATTCGATTCTGGCGGAGGTGGAAATAATAAATGGTGCCATGGGTACAACAGCCGCCACATTTAAACACATTGAATTCGAGGGCCGCAGATTGGGCCATGTTCTCAACCCCAAAACCGCTTGGCCGGTCACTGAATGTGAAACGGTGAGTGTTTTGGCCTCGGATGCCACCGAGGCCGATGCCCTTTCTACGGCCATTTTTGTAGGTGGCACCTCATTGGCTGAAAGGCTGACCGCCGCAAGAAACGATCTGGGAATTCTTTACCTGCCAGCACAAGGGCCAGCCCGTTTGTTTGGATCGCTTGCCGAACGCTTTCATTTTCGCTGACCGTTGACCGATTCAACATGATTGTGGCGACAAATTTTGAAAGCGCATGGAATTTTTGGCACCACCAAAAGATGGCAAACTGTCTGAAGGGCAGTTAAACTGTAAATATGGTTTCAGGTAATAGGTGTTGCAGGGTGTTTCCAAGGAAATGCTTGAACGGGTATTGAAGGGATTGTCATGGAGAATGGCGAAAAGAACTCGAGCAGAACATGTTGTGGGAACACAATATGGATACCTTGGTCTGGGCTGTTCGTTTTGTTGTTCGTTCTGATGCGAATGACAATCGGCTGGCACTTCCTGTTCGAGGGAATTGCCAAGATCTATTCCACATACACCCCAAAACCCTTTAGTTCTGCCGGCTATTTTCGTGAATCTCCAGGACCAATAAAATCATGGATGGTTGGAATTCTTCCTGCCGATCCGGACAAAGAGCTGCTCAAAAGTCTTGAGCCAGTTGGAATACAGGATTCATTTCGCCAGATTGGCGACGATTTTGTGGCTCGCCTCAAACTGGACAGAGCTGACCAAGCTGTTGTTCTTGACTTGGTTGAGAAATATTTCAAACAGGCTTTAGTTTGGCGCGATGGCGGTGCCCCCGCTGTTCGTTTGGCCTTTGAGAAATCCCTTACAGACTGGGAACGCGGCGGCACCGATGATTTGAAAAAAAAAGCGCTCCAAAGTCGCCTGAAAGTAATCGCCTTACTCAAAGATTTTCAGGAGAAGCAAGGCGAGCTGGCCAAACAAATCGGTGCCATCACCGGATCAGTTGAAGCCCCCCAAATTCAAAAACCCGATCCCGCGAAGTTGGATCGGCTTCCCTTGGAAATGACCGAACCTTCGCAGGTCGCTAGTGCTAGGGCTGCAATCCTTGGAGGCGCTGACAAAATTCTTTTGCCTCCAGCCATGGGGAAGAACGACCCCATCTCGATCGAGCAGTGGAAGAAGTGGGATAAGGTGGTAGGCCTTGCCAACAAATGGGCCGATGCAACCCAGGACTGGCTCACCTCCGGTGAAGAGAACATAGAGGAACCTTCTCCAGATGGTAAAGGCTCAGGCACCCTGAAAAAAGTAATGGCAACTCCAGATAGGGTTATGCGCTTTTCCCAGTTGGTTGCAAATAAAGACGAGGCCCTTTCCTCAGACAGGAATTGGCTGTTCCGCAAGGATGTTGACAAGGGAAGTGTGGCATCAACCAAGGCTGCCGCTGCTAGTGCCCGTGCAAGCCTTAAATCTGAATTGGATAAATTCAAAAATGATTTAGGGGCAGCTCTGGACAAACAATTCACCGAAAAAATTGCCACGGTTGAGGCTTCGAAGCCTTCACGCGAAATAAAACCGATTGAGTTGATGGATTGGATGACCATTTGGGGGATCACAGCTATTGGAGCCGGTTTGTTCACAGGCACCCTCACTCGCATGGCAGCTTTGGCAGGGGCGGCCTTTCTGGCAATGACCTACCTTGCGGTTCCTGCGTTCCCGTGGCTCCCTGCACCTCCTCAAAACGAGGGAAATTATGTTTTTGTAAACAAGAATGTGGTCGAGATGATGGCGCTCCTGGTCATTGCAGCAGCACCTTCTGGCCGATGGTTTGGCGGAGATGCTTTTTTAGGCTGGCTGCTTGGCATGAAAACCAATCCGAATACTCAGGGCAAATAGCTTTATAAATCAGTTTTTACCCCGTTAAATTGGATCCCCGTTTGAGGAAAAAGAAATGGCGATTGACCTGAATCCAAAACAGCGTGAAACCGGAAAGGCCAATTTCCAGGAAGTCACCGGCGATTTAACACGCCGGGGTTTCATGCAAAGTATGGCAGTGGGTGCCGGTGTGGCAGCAGTCGCTCCCTCCGTTTATTTCGGCTACAAGGCGATTGGCAACCCCGTGAAGGCCGCCCTCATTGGTGGAGGTGATGAGGGTGGAATCCTGGTGGGGGCCCACAACAAGGATTTCTTGAAGTTTGTGGCCGTAGCGGATATTAGGCCCTACAACCTTGGCCGCATTATGGATGGTGATCCCAAAGTGCCCCTCCGGCCAGGGTTCAAAAAACTTTACGGTCCGGAAGCCAAAGACATCGCGGTATACAACGATTACAAGCAGATCTTGGAGCGAAAAGACATTGAGGCAGTGGTGATTGCCACCCCTTTGTCTACCCATGCGAAAATTGTTATTGAGTGCCTGCGTGCGGGCAAGCATGTTCTTTGTGAGAAACTCATGGGCTGGAACATCGCCCAGTGCAAAAAGATGATTCAGGTCGCGCGCGAAACCAAGCGCATCCTTTCAATCGGCCATCAACGGCACTACAGCATGCTCTACGCCCACGCCCATGAGGTGGTCGAATCTGGCGTGCTTGGTGATGTGCGCCACATTAGGGCCCTCTGGCATCGCAACAACTCGTGGCCGTTTTCTGATCGTGCCGATGCCCGTTACCCGCTGGCCAAGGGGTACGATCAACCTTATTACCGTGATGGTTGGTACCCACCCATTTATGATGTGGATGAACAACACCTCAAGGATAAGGTCAAAGAGTACGGCTATGCCAGTGTTGAGGAATTGGTCCGCTGGCGCTTGTACAACCAAACTGGCGGTGGGTTGATGGCTGAACTTGGCAGCCACCAAATGGATGCATGTTCAATCTTTTTGGGTAAGGTGCAACCCTTGTCGGTCAGTGGCGTTGGCGGTAAATATTTCTACGGCCCAGGTAGAAATGACCGCGAATCCGATGACACCATCTTTATCACCTACGAGTTTCCCGGACCAAACCACCCACGCGGCAAGAACAAGGGCAAGGAGAACGACGATATCGTTGTTGTCACCTACTCCTCACTCAACACCAACAGCTTTGAAGCATACGGCGAATGTGTCATGGGTAGCCGTGGCACCATGGTGGTTGAACAGGAGCAATCGGTTTTCTTGTACACCGAGAAAAATCCCAACAAAAAGATGGGCGATGCCCGGGCTACAGAGGTTTCCGTCACCACCGGCCCTGCTGGTAAGCCGGCTCTTGATGCTTCAAGTACGTGGGGGCCTGGTGGTGGTAGCGGTGCAGCACCAGCTGGCGCTGCTGCTGGACCAGCCGCTGCAGGTGGCATTGTCAGCCGCGGTTACACCGAGGAAATGGAAGACTTCGCTTATTGCATCCGCCAGTGGGATGAAAAGCTTGGCTATGAAAAAGACCAGGTGACAGGCAAGTTCCGTCAACGCTTGCCCCGTTGCCATGGCGAAGTTGCCATGGCAGATGCGATCATTGCCCTTACCGCCAACCACAGCATGAAGAACCGTCAACGAATTGAGTTCAGTCCGGATTGGTTCACTTGGGATAACCCCGCGGTACCGGATGACAAAACCGAACCCCGTCTTCCTGTTTCCTGACCAACCAAGGAATTTGAAAATCTACAACCCCTGCCAATCCAAAGTGGCAGGGGTTGTTCATTGTTTAAACCGAAAACAAAACGATTTATTTGCGAAAATAATTTCCAGATCATTTAGTCCGAATAAAAGTCTGAGAATTGTTTTAAAAATGCAAAATTTGCCCTCCCAACGATTCGCTACACCGAATCAAAATCGGGGTTACCAAACGGATGAAAGGCTGGCACAAGTCTGTTTGTGCCAAGTTCTGGAAGTCGAAGTGGTGGTTCTTTGGCAATTCGGTAAGAAAAAATCGTTAATCCTTGGGATGAATTATCATGGCAAGAGGGTGCTTAGCCAATTGGATTACAGCAGACTCAGTCTAGAGGCAAAACCCGTAGGGATCGGATATCGATCAGGGTGGTTGGATCATGCCCCTGAATGCCAAAGACTCCAGGTTTGGCGCGAAACCCTTGTCGGGCGTTCTGGTTGGTGTTCCGATTGTCTGTCCAAACAACTTGGGGTTGGCCCTGAACCCAGGTAGAGATGTCCCGCCCAACAGCAGCAACGGTCAGGGTAAACCAAGTGTTGTCCCGGGCGGAGTTGGACCGCGCGGGCATGCGGCGGTAAATGGCACCAGAGCCAAAATCAACCGCAGTTGACTTGATTTCGACCTTGCCTCTTGGCTCGTGACTGATCGGGTCAAAGGTTTCAACCAGATAAGGCCGTTCGGTTCCGGGAGTGAATTCGTTGCGGATTTGGGCTTCATAACCCTGCCATTGCTCCCCGGCCAGAGACCTGAAGAAGAAACCGCTATTCAGGTGACTGCCCCCGGTCCGCAAAGTTAATTGGGCGATAAAGTCCCCAAAAGTGGCCTCTGTCTGAAGGTCACCAGGGCCATCCTCTATTCGGATCCAGCCCTCATCGGTCAAGGTGGCCTTGGACTTTTTTCCGGGAACTAATTTCCATCCATTCAGCCCTTTGCCTTCAACCAATTCTAGCGCTCGAGTTGGCTTGTGCATGGCCGAAACAATTTCAACTCCAACTCCTTCTAGGGTCAATTTTCCAGCTTTTTTGCCTTTGGTTTGGAAAGTGAAAATGTTTCCGAATTTCGGATTCCAGTTGCCAAGCGCTTCGTACTTGCCATCTCGCATCCATTTGGCTTCAAGGGTCGCATTCGGTAAAGAGGTGGCCTTCAGTGTGAATTTCCATTCACCCGACCCAAGCGGGCAACAGGGGCCACCCGGACCCTTGCCAACTACCAGGTGATTCTCAGATGATTTTGTCCAACCTGGCCCTTCACGCCAATCCTTGACCGTGCCATCCCAAAGGGCAATCCAGCCATTCAAAGCCTGTTCGGAATTGGGTAGGGAAGGGGGTGTTTGAACTTGGAAGATAGCGGTAAGTCCGGCAAAAAAGCAAAAAGCCAGCATGGTAATTGCCTTGTTATCAATCGGGGTTTTGGGGCGTAAATGGTGGTTGAGGTTTTTTGTGGAGGATCGAATTTCCTTGGGCTGCTAGCAAGGAAATTTCCTTCCGAACCTGATCAACAGCCAGTGGACTTTTTAGCCATTCAATTGACCATTTGGCTTCCCAGTCGCTACCCGGCTTGACTTCGCGGAGCCTTCCATTCTGCCTTTCAAATTCCTTGGAATTGGGAAAACAGGTGGCAGGTTCCAACCCGGTAACATACCCTTCCGTTTCTGCTCCAGTGTTTTTCCAAACAGTGAAGCATGGAAGATCATCAAGCCCAAACCGAACCGCCACGCCATTGGAACCGTCAGGCGATTGCAATAGGGCTGCTGTTCTGTTTTCGTGGTCTCCATGCAAGTGCATCAAATAGACTTGTTCGGCAAACCCTTGCTCGGGCGCTCCATATTCAGTCCAGTGCGCTATTCCCTCTGCCGCGCGCTTTGTTTGTGGACTAAGTTCAAGCACCGGGGCAAATACCTCTGCCCCATTGCCCAAAATTGGTTTGCCCACATTCAGGTGGTATAGAAGCTGGAAATGGTCAATCTTGGCCGATAGGTTTTCCACTCTATCTTTGATCCCAATAAGCCCAGAGCCAGGCGTGAATGTATAAGTGGTGGTTAGCCGAAATTGATGATCAAAAAGGGCACATTCATCAACGATGCCTTTAATATGGATTTGCCTGGTACCAGAGCTATCTAAAGTGCATTCTAAATGCCAAGCCGGCAAGTTGGCGATTCTGCCATGAAGGGTAAACGGAAATCCGCCTTCCTCCTTGCCAGGCGGGCCTAAGGAAGCCAATCCGCACCGGCACAACAGTTCGTCAAATCCATCCAACCATCCAAGTCCACCCCTGCGTTCCTGGTTGACTAAGGAGGGGTGAACAGGGCCATTTTTGACTGGAGAGTCCCAGCCCAAGGATTGCTCGCCAGACCATGCCTTCCAAAGACCCATACCCCTGTCAGGCAGAATGCGCACAGTCATGGCACCAGTGCAAACATCTACCACTTGCATCCCTTGCGACAACCCGCCCTGAAGTTGAAATGCCTTGACAGAACATCCCGTTGGAAAGCCCGGTTGGGTTTCATGGGACCAATTCAGGTTGAAAAATTGGTCGCCAACTTGCCATTGGCTTGTCAATGGTTCGAACATGGCTTGGGTTACCTGTTGGATTTCAATTAACTGGATTTCAATTAAAAGGCTACTTGACCCCATGCATCAAGCGCTTAAACGGGTAAACCGCAAAAAGTAATGCTATTGCGGCTACTATTAGTGCCACCGCCGTGTATCCAAAATAGTCAGTGGGGGCAATTAATCCATAGCTTTCTCCCAAGGCGCCAGCGGCATAATTGCCAAACGCGCTGGTCAAAAGCCAGAGGCCCATGAGCATGGTTGAGAATTTTGCAGGTGCCAATTTATTGGTCATTGAAAGACCAACAGGCGAGGTGCAAAGCTCCCCAACTGTGGCAAAGAAATAACAAAAAACCAGCCACCAAGGGGAAACCTTGAATTTTGCAGATTCGGAATAAAGCGTGTCAAAAGCCTGCCTCGATTGTGGGTCTGCGGCGCAAACCATGAGCAATTTGGCGTCCTTGTCAGTTAGGGGATGTTTAAGGGTGATTGTTCCTGCCACTGCATCATGAATGAATACCTCCGGGTTCATGTCCGAATACCGCCGGTCAAAATCCTTCACATCTTCAGGCAACTTAAAGGTCACAAGTGGTCTTCCAGACTTCCCGCTACCAGCTATTGCTTTGGCTTGTGCTTTTAGTTCTTCCCGGGCCTTTGCTAGGGACAGTCGGAAAGAGATCGGTGCAGTTGCACCTGCGATAAGGTCCCGATCGATATCTGATAGCACCCCAGTGAGTTGGATTTCTTTGCCATTCAGTTGGATTCTACCGGCATGCGCTAGTTCCCAATCTTCCGATTCACCTTCTTGGGAGATATTCCCACCAAGTCGACCGGTTGTTTCCGCAAGGACTTCGAGTTGGCCCTTCGCGTTAAAACGGAGACCGTCTGGAATTTTTCCAGCAAAAGGTGCCAGGGTAGGTTGGTTTTCCACCATGCCCGCCAGCGCCATGATTGCAAAAGAGATACCCATAAATACAAGCCCTAAAACCATTTTGAAGGGGGTTGATAAGTCGACTTTTAGCCATAACCAGGCAAAAATTGGGCCAAGAATAAATATCCCAAGTGCGTTGATAGACTGAAACCATGCAGTTGGAATCATCGGGTTGAAGACGGTAGGCTCAGAATCGCCACCCTGCGGTACCTGTTCCTTCAAGGCAAATAGATTCAGAAATGATGCCTTTTCTACCGATGTTTCACCAGTTACCTCAGGGGGTACAGCATTGGTTGCCGGATGAATCGGGGCCGGTGAGACTTTACCACTCCATGCCCGATTAGTGGTTTTATCTGCCCAAAGGTTGAGTGCGTTGCCGGCTTGTTCAAAAGCAGCCCAGAAAAAAATCACAAATATCCCAAGCAATGCGATGGCAAGAACCCTGTCTCGCACGGCGTTTTTGGTTTTCATGCAAATAAAGGAGACGGTCAATAATGCCAAACCGATGATGATGCTGGATGCTCCACCGGCTATTCCATAACGTAGAGCCAGGTAAATGGCCCAACAAAGAAACCCAATTCCTGTGGAAGTCATTACTGTCATGGCCAAAAAATTGAAACCGCTGAATGCTTCTGGAGTGGATTGGGCCTGTTCTTCAGTCAGTTCAAGACCTGCCTTTTCGTTTTTGGACAGAAATTCTGCCGGCGCCACAGTCCCTTCTGGGAGTTCCCGAATCAGGTGTGACCCGCCCAAATAAGTAATAAGACCAAGTACCATGCCAACGCCAGCTACAAAAAATCCCGAATGGTAACCTCCCTGGGTGTTTTCAGCTAGCCAACCGCAAACCAATGGGGATAAAAATGCTCCCAAGTTAACACCCATGTAAAAAATGGTGTAGGCGCCATCTTTTCGCATGTCCCCTTTGCCATAAAGCCTGCCTACTTGGGTTGACATGTTTGGCTTGAAAAAACCATTGCCAATAATCAGCAAAACCAAAGCGGTGAAGAAAATCCAGCTTTGCTCGAAGGCCATGAAAAAGTGCCCAAGCGCCATCAAGACCGCACCAATAACAACTGCCATTCGGTTGCCAAGGTACCTGTCAGCCAAAAATCCGCCAATGAGTGGGGTCACATAAACTAGCGAGGTGTACCATTTGTAAATACTAGATGCTTCGGCTTGGCTCCAACGGAAATAGTTGATCATGTAAAGAAGTAAGAGCGCACGCATACCGTAATAGCTGAATCTTTCCCACATCTCGGTGAAAAACAGGATGTATAGGCCAACCGGGTGGCCTAAAAATGTAGGTTGGTTTTTTACGGCAGTCGATGCGGTGTTAGCCATGGGTGAATACCTTCAAGGCGGGGTTAGCAATCGATAGTTGGGGTCCAGGCGCCGTGAGTGTTATTTCACGAAAGCCACAATTATTTCCTGAAGGCCTATCATATGTTAAAAATTAAGCGTTTGCAGCCGTTTTTTCATCTGCCTTTTCAAGTTGTGTTAATATGACTGTTCCATTCTCTATTCTTGCCGTTGAATACGCAGTGCAAGTAACTTCCTGCCAAAGTTGCTTTTCAACGGTTTATTTAGGGCGCAAGCTCCATGGGATGGTTTGCACCCTTCCTCCGCCTTTGCAACCTTGAATTAGCCTGCGCGTTCCTAATCTGGAGAATGCCGTCACATGGACTTAAGCCAAACTGAAAATGAATCTGTCAAATCAACTGACTTGAAATCGATATAGCCCGTGGCTTATCCAGAATTTTGGGCCAGCTTAATTTTTTTACTGTTGCCTATGCTGTGGTTTTGGGAGTTTGTCAATGGTTGGGGCACCGCCAAAACCGTGTCCCGAATCCATGGGGATTGTTTGGTGAGTGCCCGATTGGGTTTTTGGGGATAGTTTTGCCCTGGCTGCTTTGCACCGCTTTTACTGTGGTTTTTGCATTTTTTGTCATTCCGAATGATGACTCGAATTGATGGCAGTGTCCCGACGCCCAAAAGTTGCCCTTAACTGTGTTGGGGATCTTGCCATGGGATTGTCTGAAGATTCGATTTGGCGCCTTTTGGCATTTGGCCTTTAATTGTTAGGGGGAGGCAGCCTGTTGGCACATCGATTTGCCTAAAAGGGTTCTTTTCTTGGCGGTTATTTTTTGGGAAATCGCTGTCTGGGGTCTTGGTTTTTTGCACTAGATTGGTCCCATTTCCGTTGACAGAATGGCTTTGCAGGTTTGGCCGCTGCCACAGAACGACTAAGGCAGATCCAACCTCCCTATGGTCAAGTCGGTGACCTGATTAGTGCCCCGCTCCCCTACGCTTTTCTGCTTTTAGGTATGGCCTTTTCTTTTTTCATAATGTGGCCATTTTCATAAGCCGGTCAGCCTGGTGGCATGGTTCGATTGGTGGCGTTTAAGGATACACCAAGCCTAAAGCGGACTTTGGTTATGGTCGCCTTTTATTACACCCTCACTTATTATTCCTTGATGGTGATTTTCATCTGCCCCCGCGCTATGTTCCCCACCGAGTAAGTTCAGGGTAGAGGTTCTGAGGGCGAGCCTGACAGTATTATGCCGGTTATGGTTCGCAAACTAGCTTCCCCGATTCTTTCCGGCCTGCTTTTGGCGGCCCCCTGTGCGGCAATCATGTCCACAGTGCCGGCTTTATTGCTCTTGGTAGG
>CAIWHS010000028.1 GCA_903912515.1 uncultured Planctomycetaceae bacterium | reverse complement strand
TGCTTGGGTAACTGGAACTAAGGATATACCCAGGGGAATTTCCGAAGCTAAGAAACGGCAAAAAACTGTCCAATGTTTGGGGTCCACCTTATGGTGACATGAACGTGGAGATTGCTAAGAGCGGTTACCCGTCTCACTTTTTCATGCTTTTGGGGGTGTGGCAAGTGCTTGCCGCAATCGCCATCTCTGTTCCGAAGGCGCCTCGCATCAAGGAATGGGCGTATGCGGGCGTAGTAATCAACCTTATTGCTGCGGGACATCATCACTATGTGACAGTTGACGGTATCGCAAAGATTGCCATTCCATTTGTAATTATGTTGTTGGCGATTGCATCGTATTTGCTTCGCCCCATGTCTCGTCGCCTGCCGGGCTCCATGATATGATGAGCTCCGGAGAATAATAGCCGAACCAAGCGGTGAACGGGAGCCGCCGATGACGCGGGTTTTGACCGGTCGTATCAGTACTTTCGGAATCCGTTGTAGCGCGGCTTGCCGGCTTTGTCGTTGATCAACCAGCAAGGAGGCTTCCATGCTGTCATTCCGTTCAAGGACCGTGGTGATGGCGCTGGCCGGGTTGGCATGGGTCGGCCGTTGTCATGGCCAGGATGGCCAAACGGACAAATGTGGGGTCAAGCCGGCCGACCTTGCCAAGCCGGTGCAGGTGTACCTGCTGCTGGGCCAGTCGAACATGGTGGGCCTTGGCAAAGTGTCCGGCCCCGCGGTGTCCCTGGAGAGCGCTGTCAAGGAGAGGGGCAAGTACAAGTACCTGGTGGATGCGGCCGGCCAGTGGAGCGAGCGGCGCAATGTGCGGTACGCGCGCGTCATGGATGGACGGGGCGGAGGCGTGCAGCGTCTCAACAACGAGTGGCTGACCGTGAAAACCTGCAAGACCATCGGGCCGGAGTTCGGCATCGGCCATATCTTGGGCGATGCCGTCGATGATCCGGTGTTGCTGTTGAAAAGCTGCATCGGCAACCGGAGCCTGGGCTGGGACCTGCTGCCGCCCGGCAGCGAGCGTTACACCTTCGTCAGCCGGGACAAGCAGGGGCTGAAGAAGACTCTGGTCTATGCCGGCTACAAGGACCGCCCGGAATCCTGGGAAATGGACAAGGCTAGGGGCACGGCGACCGAACCGCCCCCGTGGCTGGACAAGGCGGGCAAGCCGATCGACTGGTATGCCGGCAAGCAGTACGATGCCGATATCGCCAAGGCCAAGGTGGTGCTTGGTGAGCTGGAAAAGCACTATCCCGGCGCGAAAACCTATGAGGTGGCCGGCTTCTTCTTCTGGCAGGGGGAGAAGGACTGCGGCAATCCCGGGCACGCCGAACGCTATGATAAAAATCTGGTTCACTTCATAAAGACCCTGCGCCGGGAATTCAACGCGCCCGGCGCCAAGTTCGTGCTGGCGACCCTCGGAGAATCCCAGAAGGGATCCAAGGGCCCTGGCGGCCAGGTGCTGGACGCCCAACTCGCGGTGGATGGCGAGACCGGCAAGTACCCGGAATTCAAGGGGAATGTCGCCACGGTCTACACGCACCCGATGGCCCAGGGGGGCAGCGGCAACGGGCACTACGGCGGCAAGGCCGAGGTGTACATGGATGTGGGCGAGGCCATGGGGCGGGCGATGGCCCGGCTGCTGGGCAAGGTGGAGCAGAAATAGGACCGGACTGGGGTAGACCCGGATAGCCCGAAGGAGGAAGGCGGTATGATGAACCTGTGGATGGTGGCATGGGCGCTCGCGCAGGCCCAGCCGGAATTCAAGCCGGACCAGTCGGTATTGCCGGCCCCGGCTCCGGCCGGCGCAATCCGGCTTTTGGACGAGCGGGGGAACCAATCCTTCCTGAGCATGGCCGGGGAGAAGACGGACTGGCCTTGCGAGGAGGGAGTGATGATCTCCACACCCAAGAAAAACCAGAACCACATCGTGTCACGGCAGCATTTCAAGGACGCCGACATCCATGTCGAGTTCCTGCTGCCACCCAAGGGGCCGGCCAACAGCGGGGTCTACATCCATGGCAACTACGAGATCCAGATCCTGAACTCCTCCGGCAAGGAGAAGATGACACAGGATGACGCCGGGGCGCTGTACGGGTTCGCCGCGCCGCTGGAGAACGCCTGCCGGAAACCCGGGGAGTGGCAGGTGTTTGATATCCGTTACCGGGCCCCCAGGCGGGACGAGGCGGGCAAGATCACCGAGAAGGGCCGGGTCACCGTCTGGTTCAACGGGAAAAAAGTCCAGGAGGGAACCGAGTTCGGCGAGCCCAAGTCCGCCTTCCACCCGTTCCGCTACGGGACCACGCCGTACTTGGAAAAGATCCGCGACCGGCAGAAGAAGACCATGACCGGACCGGTCTTCCTGCAGGACCACGGCAACCCCGTGAAGTTCCGCAATGTCTGGGTGGTGCCGGCCGATTCAAACGCCTTCGTCTACGAGCCGCCGAAGGAATGATCGCGGGATGAACCCTGGCGGCCGGTGGTGCCTGGTTTGAGTGGAGTGGCGACACAGATGGATAGAGCATTTTTCCGGGTGGCGGGGCTTGGGCCCCTGTGGGCGGTGGTGCTGTCGCTCGCGGCCGGTTTTCAGGCGGGGGCGGCCGAGCGGCGGCCCAACTTTGTGTTCATCTACTCGGACGACCACCGCTGGGACGCGGTGGGTGCGGTGCAGCGCGAGCAGGGGGAAGCCGGGCGTTTCCCTTGGTTTCAGTCGCCCCACCTGGACCGGTTGGCGACGGAGGGGGTGCGGTTCCGCAACGCTTTCGTGACGCTGTCGCTGTGCGCCCCCAGCCGGGCGGCGTTTTTGACCGGGCGCTATAACCACGCCAACGGCATCACCAACAACAGCAAACCGTTCCCCGCCACCGCCGTCACGCACGCCACGTTGCTGCGCCAAGCCGGTTACCGGACGGCCTATGTGGGCAAATGGCACATGGGCAACCAAAAGGGCCAGCGTCCCGGCTTCGACCACTCGGCCAGCTTCGTCGGGCAGGGACGGTACCAAGATTGCCCGTTCGAGATCAACGGGGTGCCGACGCCGACCAAGGGGTGGGTGGATGAGGTAAGCACCGGCTTCGCCATCGACTGGATGCGTCAGAACCGTGACAAGCCGTTCTCAATGGTGCTCGGCCTGAAAAGTCCGCACGGGCCCCGCGGGGGGAACAACCTGCCCGAGAGGCTGCGCGGCCTGTACGCCAATGAGACAACCCGTCCGGCTCCCAACTGCGGTTCGCCGGCGATTTTTCACACGCGGGATCCCAAGACGGCGATGTTCCCCACCGGCATTTCCTCCAACGACGCGCATCTGGACTACCTGCGGCACATCGCCGGTGTGGACGATTGCGTCGGCAAAATCCTCGCGGCCCTGGATGAACTGCGGTTGGCAGAAGACACCGTGGTGGTCTACACGAGCGACAACGGGTATTACCTGGGCGAGCACTGTTCCGGGGACAAGCGTTCCCTTTACGAGGAATCCCTCCGTGTGCCGATGCTGGTGCGTTATCCGCGCGAATTCGCCAGAGGAAAACGGGTGGATGAGATGGTCCTGAACATCGACCTGGCGCCGACCCTGCTGGACCTGGCGGGAATCGCCGCCCCGGCTGAGATGCAGGGGGCGAGCTGGCGGGGCTTGGCGGCCGGACGCGGGGCCGCCAATTGGCGGAAGTCCTTCCTGGGCGAGTATTACAAGGAGTTGGGCAACGTTCCCACCACCTACTGCCTGAGGACGACCACGCACAAGCTGGTCAAATACCCGGGCCACCCGGAATGGACGGAGCTTTTCGACCTGCAATCCGATCCCTACGAGACCAGGAACCTCGCCTCCGACCGGGAGCTATCCGCGAGGCTGGGGGCCGAATTAGCGGTGGTGATGCGCGGGGTGGGTTACACGGAACCGGTTCCAAAGCGCGACTGAGGCTTGGCCGCCGCTTTTCGAGATTAAGAAGTTTCATCGGTCGGCAGGACCCCGGGTTTTGCCCTGGTGCCCGATTGGCCCCGCCATCGGTATGACATCAGGAGGCCGGTACCACCCTCCTTTTGGTGACCCACGACTTGGCTGTGGCCAACCGTATGCGACGGGTTGTCACTTTGTCAGCGGGAAAAATCACGGCGGACAAGCGGACCGCCGACCTGGATTTAACTGGTTCAGAATTGGCAGGCAGTCCCTCCCAGCCGAGAGTCGGGCCAGTCGGCGCTTTCGGTTACTCCCCATCCAGCCTGTCAGGGCCTGTAGAAATGGCTCCAGCCGCTGGCTGGATGAGCTGGTTGGGAATGATGGTGGGCTGGCTTTGCCTGGGAGCGGGTGGTTTATTCGCTTTGGACCAAGGGGTAGCGCTCTGGCAGGGCCGCATGCTGGTTGAGGAAACCGCCAAAAGGCGTCTGTCGGAAACATTGGCGATGGAATCTCTGCGGGCCGACATTCTGGAGGTGATCTCCCTGGGAGAAGGCAAGCACCGGGTCACCCTGTTTCTGGAAAACTATGGGCAGGGTAAAATGTTTGTCCTTGGCCCCGCTTTGGGCCTCCATTACCAGGTGGGACGCAAATGGGAACCTGTCCCCATCCTGCCTGTGGGTGAATTCGCAACTGAACTGCATGCGATAAACAAGGAGAAGAGTCGCTTTTCTTTTGAATTCACCTTGCCTGGTGGATCTTACGATGAATTGATGGCTGGCTATCTGCATATGCGGATCACAGGCGCCATGGTTGTGGGGGCCAGCCCCGATCCATCCAGCGACCTGTTCGAGCGGACAGACGACTACTATTTTTATTTGAAAGATCCCAAAAACAGCGATATGCGTATCCGGGAACTCAATCGCTGGGGGCCGGCTTCGGTTATACCTCCATGGATTGCCATGCCGTCGCACTAGACGGGCGTGGTCATGGCGAATTTGGCGTGATTGCCTAATAAGTTCTGATGGCTGCCCGAAAATTGATCCGGAGGAGGCACCTGTTTTTTTGCGTCTTCTTGGCGCCTGGTGGATATAAGGCGTAGCAAGTACCTTGGGCGGGTCACTCCCCGCGGTACTTGGCCATTGGGTCAGTGTCCGGCAAATTCTTGTACTTTTTGACCTTTTTGCGGGGGGGCCAGATGGCAAATGCCACTATTTTTAGTGGGTGCCAAGGGAGAGAGGAAACGCTTGTATTCTATTTAAGCTAAAATGTATAAATACATTTATTAAGCACCTAAATACTCCATTTTTCCTTGAGCAGCCCCTCCTAGTGCCTCCAAGCCTTTCACAACCCCCGAATACAGCCACCACCAGCTCGGGCGGGTATCCAGGTTTACATGACCGATGGCTGACGACCCCAGCTACTTGTCCCAGATATTGCGCAAAATCTTGGAGTAGGGATCCATTGGCTTGTCCAACAGTCCTAATCCTTATCATGCTCTTCCAGGCAGGGATCCAGGAAATCCTCGGCCCTTTGGCCCGGGACAACTTGGGGAGGGTGCGAACCTGCAATCGCGACCGCCGGTGCGGTAGGGGCGTCCATCGCCGCTTTGCATGTTTTCAAATGCATACACCCTCCCGGTGGGGCGACTGCCTTTACCGCGGTTATGGGAGGCGAATTGATCCGTGATCTGGGTTACGGGTATGTTTTTTATCCTGTGCTTCTCAACGTTATGGTTATGGTATCGGTTGCAGTTTGTGTCAACTACCCTTTAAAATGGCGGCGTTACCCATCTGTTTTTGCGCAAAAAATCAATCAAGCCAAGGTTGGTGGCGCGGATATTTCCCAAGAACTTCACTCAAGAATCATTTTTGCAATGCGCTCCTTGGATTCATTTGTCGATGTGAGCGAAGAGGACCTGGTTTACCTTGCAAATACTGTGATAAACAACATGCCGGGACAGAACCAGAAGATTGGGAAAGCGCTCAAGTAAACCAGGTGGTCAATCGAGCATCAATCCGAGCCGCCTTTGCCCGCCAACAGCCCTTTACGGAGGGACTTGTCCACCGGGGAATCGGAAAGCCAGATTCCGAAGAACGCTTTCTTAAATTCCAGCCCCGGGATCACCCCGAGGACTTTCGCGTTTTTCAGGACATTGATGCCTTTTTGCGGCACATAGACAAAATCGTAGATGTCGTTCTTGTTGACGGCGTCCTGCAGCAACTGCTGGAGCTGTTCCGTTTCGCGCGCGTAAGCCGCGGGATTGTCCCTCGTCGATGTGGCGATTCCTTCCTTCAGGGATGAAACAAGCGTCGATTGGCTGACGAATCCCGAGGTGATCTTGATCCGGATAGCCATCAGTTCGTCGGCCGCCAAAATCGTCGGTGCGTCGGTGTTCGGTTTTAAAAGGTAAAGACCGGCCTCGTAAACCTGCACCAGGGTCTTGGTTCGGACTCCCGATCCGTTCAGTTTCAGGACCAGCTCGCCAATCTTGAGTTGCGGGCCCATTTCCGCGCTAGCGGTGGAAAGGGTGCCAAGGCACAAGCAAATCGCCAACAGAAAACTGCGTGTCATGATGGGACCTGTCCTCGGGACAATCGGATTGGCGGAGCCATTTCCTGGTAAAAAAATACTGCTCCTCCGCCCGAATGACGGAGCTATTTGCATGAAGAAATTAACTTCTCGGGTGCAAAAGGTAAATAGCAACAAGGCCTCCATAAGAGGATACTTGGCAGACTTTCTCCTCATGTACAATTCAAGATAATCCTCAAATTTTAGACATTTTTTTATCACTCCTTTGGTCAGGAAGGGTTCCCTTAGAAATACCAACCAAGGCTGATTGGCGGGATCACATGCTGGATCTGGATGTGTGCAGTGTGCTTAAAAGCATTTCGGGGGTAAAGATTTGCAAGCCGCTTACAAGCTGTTCGCCGAAAACTCTCTGGACCCCGCAGAAGATCTGGTTTTTATGTTTGTGGTCTGCTTTCGTTACTATTTCCTCATGGGCGCTTCCACCTTTTGTCAACCGAAATCAAAGGCGATTATGATGGTGCTAATCGCTTCTACAACCTTGTGAATGCGCTTATTAAGGATATCAGGGGCCCTAAAAGTCTATTGGTTGACAGGGTACGGGAAGTTCTTGTTAGGCTCAGGGACAATCCGGCATGGTATGACGATTTGGAAAATGATTGCCCGGATCTGAAGATCGACGGTCAGATTTTTCTGAAGGAATTAAACGCTTAGTCTGGCTGTCAGGGCAAGTGGGTAAATGCTGCCTTTCTCCAAGCCAAATGTGTCCCCTCTCCGGGAGCCTGTTGTGGATGACCAATGCATGTTACCGAACCAGTCGTCTTGTTGATCAAACTCCCCTTCCCATTGGTTAGAAGCGCAACGGTTTGGATAAGCGTTTGTGCCAAAACCAGCTATTTGCGGGAAGCGGTGACCAATGGCCAAGTTCCCGCGTGATAGCCCGAGATCAATGCAATCCTTGCTTTGAACTGAAATCAAGGCTTTTTTTCCAGTCAGCCCTCATCTGGAGCCGATCAATAATGTTTATTAGAGGCCTTTCTTCAGTAAGGAGTTGGCCATGACCACGCGTGTGCTCTACTTGCATGGTTTTTCCGGCAAACCCGATGGGGTAAAGTACCAGGCGTTGCGTAAAGCCCAACCTGGCTTCAACTTGCATCCGCCCCTGCAGCTCCCTTTCCCTGACCGGCTACCGGAGGGATTGGCCCAAAAAACGATGGTCGTTCTCAGCGTCTGGTCCAGGCTGCGAAAAGCTTTGGTCATCGCGCAGCAGGCGGTGAATGCATTCCGCCCCCAAGTGATTGTGGGTTCCAGCATGGGGGGCGCGCTGGCCACACAGCTTGAAACCTCCGCCGCCCTGGTTTTGATCGCCCCTGCCACTCGTATCAGTTGGCTTCCGCTTGGCTTCGGCCCGTATCCGGACAGGTCGGTTCCTCCCGATACCATCATCCTGCACTCCCAATACGACAGGTTAGTTCCGCTCGATTCGAGCAGAGCCCTCCTCCGCAGGAGCCAGCCCAAGGATTCAGCAGGCCAGGAAAAGATTCGTCGGGTGGGCGCGGGCTTGGCAGCAATGGGTTACTCGCCCGAGGACAATCGATTACTGATTTTGGGGGCCAGCCACAGTTGCAATGATCCTGATCCCAAGGTCAACGTAAAACCGCAGGATCATCCCCACACCGCCTTGGTGGAATCAGTCGGCTTGGTGTCAGCCCTTTCAAGGGCAATTAGTATGCCCCGGGCAGCGGCGTAGTCAAATTAATTCCCCAACATGTCTTGAGCCGTTGAATCCTCTTGGATTCCAAGGACATTAGCGATGCCCAAAATATTGCAATGATTGGTCCGAACTGACTTACCCCTCAAGAATCTCCGGTGCGATCCTTGC
>CAIWHS010000027.1 GCA_903912515.1 uncultured Planctomycetaceae bacterium | reverse complement strand
GGTGTGTAGTGATCCACCAACGCATGTACCCCCGATTGATCCAGTTTTTCTGCTACCCATGGGTCAAAACCCTGGCGATTGTCTTCGTGGCCAGCAACCCCCAAGGTCCAGCCCCCCAACCGGCTGGTAACCTCAATTTCCACAGGGCCATCGCCGATCGCCAAAACTTCATTCAAGGGTGTTTTGGTGCGCCGGCAGATCTCTTGGAGGGCTGTTTCCTTGCTAAAGCCAGGGTCTCCTAGGTGCGGGGCACTGACTTCATTGCCAAACCAGCCATCCAAGCCCAGCAGGCCCAACTCGCGAACTACAGCTCCTTTCTCGGTACCGCTTGCCAAATGAAGATGAAACCCCCTCTCGGCCAGCACAGTTATTAACTCTTTGGCCCCGGGTACCTGCCAGATTTCCTGAGGGCATGACCCATCCATAAGCCCTTCCACCCTTGGTTTGGTTTGTTTGGCAAGTAAATCGTGAAACTTGTCCAAATAGGTTTCAACCGGTTCTGCAGCGCACCCCTGTTCGAGTAGTTTTTGATGCAGGCAGGCCATTTGGTGCCATGTTGGTTTACCATTGTTGCGCGAAATTAAGTCATTCACCTCACTTATCAGCGCATCCGTAATGGGGTGACCGCTTCGTGTCCCCAATTCTTCCAGCATCATGGCCCGCATCACGGGTAACCACCCTGCACGAATTCTTGAAAGCGTGCCGTCAAAATCGATGAAAGCGATTTTAGGTTGGGTTGAGGGCGGCTTGCGCAGCCATTTCCAACGCTTGGGAAAAGGGGAATAAGGGTTCACGCGGGATCCCGTGAAAGCATTTTGGAGGCGTCCATATTGATAAAGATCGTACATCCGGACCATTTGGGGAAGGGAAACCAAAAGAACCAAATTGAGTAGGTGTATTTTTGGGAATAATGGGTAGCTTGGGTTGTACGGGAGGCTTGGCTTTGCGCCTTCATCCTTCAACCGAGGTGCATCATGTGCATGTGGATGCAAAATTCTTTGGATGTGGTTTTAACCCAGTCAGGGATCAGTCACATTTGGCTTGATCACGCACCCTCTTACTGTGCTGCCAGCAGTCTCAAAGTACTGAGTCGCTGGGGCTCCCCGGTTCTTAAAAATATTTTGGTACATCTGCCGACTGGGCCAGCTTTGGTTTTGATACCAGCCAATATGCGCTTGGATTTGTCCCGACTGGAAATTGCCGTTTCTGGACCCGCCCGCCTGGGAACCAGTCAGGAGGCATGGTTACTTTTTCCGGATTGCGAATTCGGCGCTGTGCCACCCATTGGAAAAAATTATCGCTTGCCAGCCCTGTGGGACGCTTCCATTTTGGATTTGCCCAAGGTGATGGTTCGAGGCAACACTAGCATGCGTTCATTTTTGGTTAGTCCTGCGGATTTGGCAAAGTTGGACCAACCGATTGTGGTCGAAAGCCTTGCTTTGTTGGATAAACGGCAGTTGGTTCGCAATTCAGCCTGATTGGTTTTTTCCCTTTCCTTACCGGAAAATCTTGTTGCATTTGTTCACGGCGGTCTACCGTGGGCTATGTTCTTTTTATGTTCAGGGAAAAAGAAACCGCATTGCCTTGGGTTCGACGCTGCAGCGTGATTGCAGGGCCTACCGGCAGTGGAAAATCTGAGCTTGCCATTTCTTGGGCCAGAAAATCAGGGGCCGAGATTGTTTGTGTCGATTCCATGACACTTTATCGTGGTTTTGATCTTGGAACTGCCAAGCCCGGCCCGGCAATTAGGGCAGAGATACCGCACCATTTGCTTGACCTTCTCGACCCTAGTGAAGATGCAAGTGCGGGCTGGTGGTTTGATTTGGCCCGGCAAACCATCCAATCAATTTTGGGTGAAGGTAAAAAAGCCATTCTGGTTGGTGGCACAGCATTGTATTTTCAGTTGCTTTTTCATGGCATGGCTCAAGCTCCTCCACGATCAGATCTTATTAGGAGGCGACTGGAAGAGGAGGCTCTGGCAGAGGGGCCCTTGGAATTTCACAAAAGGCTTGCCGAGAAGGACCCTACGGCCG
>CAIWHS010000026.1 GCA_903912515.1 uncultured Planctomycetaceae bacterium | reverse complement strand
GCGTGACGAGTTGTTGGGCTTGCAGCCAGATGATTACGATGTCGCTTCGTCGGCCACTCCTGATGAGGTTCGTAAACTGTTTCGCCGGTCGATTGCGGTGGGGGCCAGTTTTGGGGTGATCGAGGTTCTTGGCCCACCCGGCCAAAAGGGCCCCCTGAAGGTGCAGGTGGCTACCTTCCGTACCGATGGCGATTATGCCGATGGTAGACGTCCTAACAGTGTGATTTTTGGTTCGGCGCGGGAAGATGCCTTGCGCAGGGACTTTACCATCAACGGAATGTTTCTCAATCCGGTCACCAATGAAGTGCTGGATTATGTCGGTGGAAGGGAAGATTTGAGCGCAGGGTACCTTCGGGCAATTGGTGATCCGGAAAAACGATTTGAAGAGGACCGGTTGCGGCTGGCACGGGCGGTCCGTATGGCGGCCAGGTTCAACCTGAAGGTGGACGAAGGAACATCGCGGGCTATCAAGCGTCATGCGAGCGCGATTGCCGTGGTTAGCGCGGAGCGTGTGGCGGACGAGCTTCGCAAGATGCTGCGCCACCCCAACCGGGCCGAGGCAATTCAGTTGCTGGAATCGCACCGCTTGCTAGGCGCGGTTTTGCCCGAGCTTGCCGAACAGGCAAAAAGCCATGCTGATCATCTGCCTATGGTGTTAGCCGGCCTTAAGGAGCTGCCGGCACGGGCAAGCTTTGAAATGGCCCTGGCCATGGTGCTCACAGATTGTGATGCAAGCAAAGCGGGCAGCATTGCCCGGCGACTGAAGCTTGCCAATGAGGAACGCGACCAGATTCAGTGGTTGTTGGCAAATGCACGGGCGCTCGATTCAAGCAAGAGCATGTCGCGGCACAAGCTTTTCCCCATTTTGTCACATATCTGGGTCCAAGGTTTGCTTGCCTGCGGGTTTGCCCGTCTGAAAGTCAGCAACCAGCCGGCAACGGGCTTGGAGCATGCAGTTTTATTGATTGAGACAACACCTGTGGATATTTTGAATCCTTTGCCACTCGTTAATGGAGCCGATTTGCAGGAGGCTGGAATTCGGCCGGGGCCGGTGATGGGGAAATTGCTAAGGCAGTTGCGTGACGAACAGCTTGACGGTTTTCTGGCCACACGCGAACAATCACTTGAGCGAGCCATGGAGCTGGCAAAATAGCGTGGCTTTGCTTGGAATGGCTTTCACTCGACCAGTGAGGCTTCTTCCAGGCTGAACAGATAGTCTTCGGGATTTTCGCGGTTCAGCCGCAGCTTGCCACGCAAGCGGACAGGTTCGCGCGAAGGCTGGATATTTTGGCCTTCTGCCATATATAAATTGAGCAGCCCCGGTAGGCCTGGCATATCGCAGTGCCAGCAGCCGTAGGGTAACTCGACCAATACCACCGGCCCGTTTGGCGGCTCTTCGCCAAGAAAATGAGTGCTACCAACTATTTCAATAGTTTTTCCATCTATTTTATAAAGTATATCGGAATGCCTCAAATTGCCCTTTTGCATGCGGCTTTGGCCCAGCAATGCCCATGGCAGTGGTTGGACACCGTTTTGAACAGGTGGCAAAACTATCAGGCTCTCATTTGGAGCAAAGGGGGCATCGGAGCGGTACAGATCGGCCGGATGGCTCAGGTGGGCACCCGAGGCCTTGGCGGCGGCTGTTACCCGAGGGGCCAATTCCGCCCTTAGTTTTGCCACCAATTCGTTGCGGATGCCCGATTCGCCAGCGACACCGTCCACCAAAATGATTGCTCCGTGCGCATCACCCAAATCACGGGCCCTGCAGGCGACTAATAATGGAAGCAAGGCATCTCCGGGGACCAGCAGGCACATTTCTTGGGCACTTGCCAAGCCGTCGTAGCCTTTGAGGCGTTTTGACAATTCAAGCAGCCAGGGGCCTACCCCCTTAGCCCGTGCTCTTAGCCAAGCCAAATGATCGAGGCGATTTTTCTTGATTTCGGCTGTTGGTGCCAGTGAAATTGCCAGGGCCATCGCCCGTTCCGCTTGCACCCAGTCTTCGCGGGCGTGGGCCACCAGCGCCACCAGTAAGGCCAAACGAAAATCGGTAGGGAAATTGGCAAGACCTTCGCGGGCAGTTTCTTCGGCCCCCGCAAAATCCCCCAACCTCAAACGCAGTGCCGCATCATCGCCCCATGGTTTGGCATTTAGCCTTTTTGGTTTGGGCGGGACCAAAGCCAAAGCTTGTTCGTAGGGCCCTCGCAGGCTTTGCACGCTGCCTGGAATATTTGGCAAAACCGCCACTAACCGTACATTGCGCAAATCCCGAACAAAGCCCCTAGTCCGCGCAGGCAGTGGGTTCCATACTTCCACCGGGCAAAAAGAAGTCCCCGCAGGCTGAATGAGGAGAGTGAGCAAAAGTATGTGAATGCTTTGCATGGGATTAGTTTAACTGGATTAATCCACACATTTGGCTCCCGCCGCAGGAATTTTTCCCAGAATCATTCAAGTTTGACTAACTTGGTGGACTTTGCCTGCAAAAAGCGTCCATACTCCATAAGTTGGCCAAATTACCAGGATGACCCATGGAAGATCCGGCAGTTTTAGCTGAATTTATTGCCGAGGCGCAGGAGCATCTGGCAGCCATCACGGTGGGTTTGTTGACCTTGGAAGAATTGCCGGAAGACAAAATTAAGGATTCAATTAGTCCTCTTTTTAGGGCCATGCACTCCATCAAAGGGAGTGCTGGGTTCCTTGGGTTCCATAGCTTGGAACAATTGGCCCACTGCGCTGAAACCCTGCTGGATGGCATGCGCAAGGATCTAGTCAAAAAAACACCGGAAGTGATTGACCTGTTAATGCGGGTGGCCGACAGCCTGCAAGCACAGGTGACCGGTTTGCCCGAAAGCCAGAAGTGGGAAAGTTCGGGGCAATTAGAACTTTTAAACCTTTTGCGAGAAGCAGCCAAAGGGTCATCAGGTGAATCCAAGAGCGCTCTTCGGTCTGACGCCCCTGCCGCGACTATGATCGCCCCGGCGGTATTTGAACAACAACAAGCTACGGTACCGCCTGCCAATACTCTCAACAGTACACCTGAGATAGACCCCGCACTCCTCAAGGAATTTGTCGCTGAAGCCAGGGAGCATCTGGCCGCCCTCTCGGATGGATTGCTGGCCCTTGAGGAGGCGGATGCCGGCAAGTTGAGGGGGAATGTGGACCCGCTTTTCAGGGCAACACACTCGATAAAAGGTAGTGCCGGATTCTTGGGATTCAAGGGTTTGGAGCGGCTTGCCCACTCAGCTGAGACCCTGCTTGACGGCATCCGCAAGGGAACCGTGGCCGTCTCCCAGGTGGTGACAGACCTACTGCTAAAAGTCGCCGACCGCATGCAATCGGCTGTTGGCCACCTTCCAGTGGACAGCCCCGGCGACCACGATGATCTGATTAAAAAGATCCAAAATATAATTATTTCGGGCCGCCCGGACCTGCCCTCGCCAGCGGTGGCAGGGGCCAAAACGACGGCTACCAAAACCCAACCCACAGTTGAGGCACCAGCGCGGCCGGATACACCTGTTCAGGAGCGGTCGGCAACTCTGCGTGTGCCAGTCGAGGTTATCGACCGCCTGATGAACCTGGCAAGTGAACTGGTGCTGGCGCGCAATCAGGCTTTGGAAACACTGCCCACCCCGCCAGACACCCGGGGCCGGCAGTTGATGCAGCGTATCAGTTCCATCACCACCGACTTGCAACAGGCGGTGATGCTCACCCGGATGCAGCCAGTTGGCACCCTCTTCAACAGGTTCCCCCGTATGGTGCGCGACCTGGCGCGAACCTTGGGTAAGCGTATCCATCTCGTGGTGACCGGCAGCGAGGTGGAGCTGGATAAAAGTGTCTTGGAAAAATTGGCCGACCCGTTGAACCACTTGGTTCGCAATGCCTGTGACCATGGACTGGAGGTATCGGGAATAAGGCTTGCCAACGGCAAAACCGAGGTGGGAACCTTGGAACTGATTGCCCGTCAGGAGGGCGGCCAGATCCTTGTGCGAATTGAGGACGATGGGCGGGGCATAGACCCGGAGAAGGTCAAAGCCAAGGCTCTTGAAAGAGGACTAGTCACACTTGCTGAACTGGAAGGCATGTCCGATTACCAATCGCAGTCCCTCATTCTGAAAGCCGGATTCAGCACGGCAGAAAAAGTGACGGATATCTCAGGACGCGGGGTTGGTCTGGATGTGGTGAAAACCAATCTGGAATCGATTGGCGGTACTTTACAAATTGAAAGTGTGCCGGGAAAAGGAACCAGCTTCTCGCTGCGCTTGCCCCTGACATTGGCCATCATTCCCGCTTTGGTGGTGCGTACCGGTGGTGAAAGGGTTTGCCTTCCCCAGCGTGATTTGGTCGAACTGGTCAACGCCAAGCAAAACCCGATCATTCCATTTGGCGATCGCCATGTGGTTGAGTTAAGGGGCCAGCCGATTGAGGTGATTCACCTTGCCCAAGTACTGGGGCTGGAACCCGAAAATAAAAAAGATTTTAAAGGGCCTGGTCGGTCCGGTTTTTTGGCGGTTGTTCATTCGGGCAAACGCAAGGTTGCCTTGGTGGTTGATGAGCTGGCAGGAAGCCAGGAAATTGTTGTTAAGCCGCTCCATCCACTTCTTAGGGGCCTGGGCTTGCACGGCGGTGCGACAGTTTTGGCTGATGGGTTGCCAGCCTTGATTTTGGATTTGGATGGCGTGGTTCGGGCCGCTGGCCCTCCAGTTTTGATTCACGATGATTCTAAAGCCACCGCAGCACCCAGCCGGGTTCAGGTTCCCAGTCAACCGGCGGTGATCTTTGCCTACGGCCCCGAGGAGCTTTTTGCCGTTCCTCTTTCTTTGCTGCGGCGGGTCGACAGGGTTGTCCCTGAAAACATTGAAAAAATTGGAGCCATCGCAGTGGCCCGGTTGGAATCGGGCAATTTAAATATGGTCTATCCGGATCAAGTTTTAAGCGTTAGTTGCAATGCAAATCCTGGCAATCAACTGTTTTTATTGACTCCCAAAGGCCCTGACTTGGGCCGGGCATTGGTTGCCACCAGTATTTTGGATACTGCCTTGATCCCCATGGTTTTAGATCCATCCCCCCTGGTAGACGAGGGGATCTTGGGCTCGACGCGTATTGAAAACCGCCTCATTCTGGTGATAAATCCAGCCATCCTTTTGGAGCGAATCTCCCTTGAGGTGATGGCATGAGCACTCATGGTCAACCAATCACTCTCTGCACCATTCGCCTCGACGGGCAGATATACGGCATCGACATGCTGGCCATCCGCGAGGCGAACCAATCAACGCCCAGCATTCGGGTGCCTGGTTCACCCCCCGAAGTGCTGGGCTTGGTGAACTTGAGAGGGTCCATCTATCTGCTGCTCGACATAAGGCGCATGCTGGGACTGCCTGAAAAGAAGATGACTTCCGATGACCTGCTGGTTGTTTTCCGGCCATCCCAGGGTGAGTCTTTTGGCATTTTGGTGGACAGCCTGGATGAGACCATGGTTGTTCCAGCCCGTTTGGTAACGCCTCGCGAACCGGATTCATCAGGCTCACCCATCAGCGGGATCATTCTTGGAAAGGACGAATCCTTCTCCATGATTTCACCGGAACTGATGTACCGAAGGGCAAAAACCCTTTTGGGAAATTCCAAACAACCACCTGTGCAGAACTCGTCCGCCTCGTTGGAGAAACTGGCATGAGAAATCTATCCATCACATGGAAGCTTAGCATTTTGGTTAGCTCGCTGTTGCTAGCCGCCCTGTTGGTTGGTTTGACCGGGCTAGTCATCCTGCAGCGGGTCAACTCCGCGGTGGGAGAAATGGTCGATGGAACCGCAAAAGGTCTTGTATCCGCGACCAGGGCCCGCAACCAGATACTGCGGTCGGTTATCGCCGAGCGCGCAAGTATCATCAATGAGGACGATCGCAAATCACTGGAAGAAGCAAACAAGGTCAGTGACTACAACGCCAAGGCGGAAAAGTTTCTTGGTGAATTGGAATCGGCATTGGAGCGCACCAAAGTTGCCAATGAGCGCAGGCTTTTAGATGAGTTCAAGCGCAATTGGACTGAGATGCTTAAAACCCAAAAGAAGTCTCTGGAACTGTCCCTGCAAAATACCAACGCGAAAGCTGTTGCTTTGCTCAAGGGGCCGTTGGGTGAGAACTTCAACCGGCTGCGGGCCCAATTTTTCAACCAATCCCAAACCATCCAAAAGGCCATGGCTGCATGGGATGGCAAGGAGCCGGAAAAAGCCCGCAAAGAATTCAACCGCCAACGCATTGCCTTTGATGGCCAGGCACTCATTGATCGTTTGCGACTTTCGTTGAAAGAACATATTGAAGCTGTTGATAATCCATCCATGGACAAGCTGGATGAGCGGATTGAGAAAGCGGCTAACGATTTGGAAAACAATCTTAGGGAGTTGATAGAAACCCAGCCAGAGACCGACCGTGGTGAATGGCGGTCATCACAAGCGTTGCTTTCCGAAATGCTCAAGCAGTTTGCCGAGGTTCAGCGCCTGTCGCGGTTGAACACCAACAGCCTGTCCAAGGACTTGAGTTTCAACACCGGCGATGGGCAAACTGATGCCACCGACAAATCGATTGCAGCCCTGATTGATTCACTCAATACCCATTTGGAGGAAGACAAGGCCGGTATCCAGTCATCCTTTTACCAAGCAATAACTGTCATTCTATTGGTTAGCTTGGGCGCCATCCTCATAGGCGGGTTGTTGGGGCGCATGGTCAATTTGGGAATTCATGGACCGGTGACCCTGGTGGTGAATGCTCTTGAGCAAATGGCCCAGGGTAATTTGGGTACCCGATTGGTTGTTCAGCAGAAGGATGAAATAGGCCAGATGGTTGGCTCGCTGGATCGGGTGGGTGTCAACTTGGGAACGCTGATCAATCAGGTGAGACAAGGGGCCGAGTCGGTAACAGGTTCTTCCTCCAAACTCACCCGCTTGGCTAGCGACCTGATGAGTCAGGCCGAAGAAACCACCAGTCAGGCTGGCACAGTCGCCTCGGGGGCGGAGGAATTGAACAGCACCATCCAATCCATGGCCAGCGCGGCTGAAGAAGTCAGCATGAATGTTAATGGCATCTCCTCGGCCTCGGAGCAGATTTCAGTGAGCATCGCGGGCATTTCGTCCTCGGCAGGTGCAGCAAGCAGCTCGGTCGATTCGGTTACCAAGGCAGTGGAAGCTGTGAACATTTCCCTCTCCACTGTGGCTCAGGAGGCCAATGACGGATCACGCAGGACAGGTGAGGCCCGCAAGCTGGCCGAGCGGGCTAGCGAATCGATCACCGCATTGGACCGAAGTGCTGCCGAAATCACCCAGGTCACGGGGACCATTCAGGCAATAGCCCTGCAGACCAACTTGCTTGCGCTCAACGCCACCATTGAGGCCACTGCGGCTGGCGAGGCGGGCAAGGGCTTTGGCGTGGTCGCCGCTGAGATCAAGGGATTGGCGCAGCAGTCGGGTCAGTCGGCTGGCGAGATCACCCGCAAAATCAACGAGGTGCAGGAGTCGGTCCGCAATGCGGTC
>CAIWHS010000025.1 GCA_903912515.1 uncultured Planctomycetaceae bacterium | reverse complement strand
CAAACAGTTCGAGGAATTCGGCGCGGCTTTCGCCATGATGGGTGAGATACAGGCTGCGCCTGCGGCTTGTGAGCGCCTGATCCTGGGGTATATCAGGCCCACCCACTTGCGGGTCGAGATCTCCCGCCACATGCAGCAGGCTGTCACGGATCACCTCTGCCTCCATCCGACCCAGTGGAAAGTGCCAGAGGGTGAGATTGACCGGGTCTTTGGCCCTGCCTGTGTGCTGGAGTGCCGCTGGCCCCGAACTGGTTTTGTAGGTTCGGCTCGTGACAATTAGGCGGTGAAGCCTTTTCATGCTCCATGCTTTTGCTTTGGCATCGCTTGGTTGCATCAATTCCATCGCCAGCCAATCCAAAAGTGCCTGGTTGGCTGGTGGTTTGCCAGCACGGCCCAGATCGTTTGGCGTGGAAACCAGATGTTGGCCAAAATGCCAAGCCCACAGGTGATTGACCGCCACCCGGGCAGTCAGGGGATTTTGGGGACTGGTGATCCATCGTGCCAGCGCAGCACGGCGCCCGGTACTGGAAGGCTGGTACATCGGCCCAAGTGGGCTGTAGGAATCACCGGGATTTTCCAAGGCCAATAGGGCACTGGCCAGCCCGGCTTTGGCAGTATCGAGTTCTTTTTGGAGGGGTGGCAGGGTATCGGGCTTGGCAGACTTTTGCGCATCAGCCAAGTGGGTTTCTTTTTCCAAAAGCGTTGCCCGGGCGTTTTCTGCCCGGGCCTGTTTTTCTGCCCAAGCGGCTGCCCGTGCCAAAGTGGCCGGATCTTCCTTGCCAGACTGTTTTGTTGGCCTGTACTTGGCATCGTCTGCAAGCAGGCGTAATCGCAAAGATTGCAGGTTGGCCTGGCTTCCATTCAGCCTGGCCAGAGCGAGGGCTTCGCTGGCAGGATTTTTTGCGGCGCGCGCCGCCAACAAAGCTTGGCGGCAGGAATCTGAAACCTTGAGCAGTTTGGCAAGTTCTTCGGCCCGGACCTCGGCCCGAAGGCCCGGGTACCAGACCTCTGGCGGCAATGGAACGGCGGTGACCTCAAAAGCGCCCCCCATAGCTGCGGGAACTCCTGGCGGTATGGGGGCGGCGCCGGGTTCGATATTCCTTTCGTCTCCCCGGCTGTAAAGGCGGGTGGCAGCGGTGAGTCGGTCATCCATCACCCGTACCATGCCGGTTGTGATGGGTTTGTAGGCAGCACCATAGGAATATTTTGGGTAGGCACCCGGATCGTCCTCACCGGGCCAGCGCTCGTGACGGATTTCCACGGGCTCAAAAATGGCCCGAAAAGCAAAGTATTCCTGTTGACGGATCGGGTCGTATTTGTGGTCGTGGCAGTGGCAGCAGTTGAGTGTCAGCCCCAAAAAAGCCTTGGCGGTATGTTCCACCGAGTCGCGCATCCAGTTGTTGTAATTCCAGCGGTAAAAGTTACGAACCACAAAGCCGGTGGCAGGCTGATCTTCCAGTGCTGTGGGCGCCAGTTCATCGGCAGCGAGCATCAGTTGGACCATCTCATCATAAGGGCGGTCTTGTCTCAAACCGTTGACAATCCAGTCGCGCCAGCGCCAGATCTGTGCATAACTATTCAGCACATCCGGTACTGAGCGGCGACCGTACCAATCGCTGTAGCGCCATACATCCATCCAGTGGCGGGCCCAGCGTTCCGCATGGCGCGGATCATTCAGCAGCCGATCGACAGTACGCTCGTAGGCATCCGGGGTGGCATCTGCCAGATAGGCCCGCAATTCATCGCCAGTTGGAGGCAATCCAATCAGGTCCAGGTAAACCCGTCGCAGCAGTGTGGCTGCATCGGCTACTTCCAGAGGGGTGATTTCCAAACGCTGATGTTCACTCCCGACCAGCCGGTCCACCGGATTGGTCATCCATGCCGGGTCTTTCAGCAAAGGTAATGCGGGTCGGGTTGGTTGCAAAAAGGCCCAATGGCTTTTGGGATCGGTTTCCGGTTTTTCATCGACAGGGCCCGGGGCACCTGCCATGACCCATTGCCGCACTTTGGAAACCTCGTCGGCAGAAAGCGGCTTGCCCTCCATCGGCATGCGGCCCGCTTCATGATCGCCCCGGGAAAGTCGGTCTAGCAGCTGGTTTTGGGAGTTAGCCAATAAGGGGCCTGAGCGACCGCCGGCGCGAATCTGGGCTGCGGTGTCCAGCCGGAGTTTGCCTTTTTGGGCTAAGGAACCATGGCACGCGAAGCACCTCTCCCGGAACAAGGGTTTGATGTGGGCCACATACAGGTTCTCAGCAGCGGTCTGCCCCCAACAATCCGCAGCTTGGCCGGCCAAGCCTATCAAGGCTGAAAAACAAGCTACAAAAACACGCAAAGAAGCCATGGTAGGCCCATATGGACAGGGGGAGGATTGAGACCGAAGCTCCGGGGCGGAATGCCATTATCGCCTGCCGACAACGGTAAAGGAAGCAGCAAATAACAGCCTAAAATCAGGTAACTGCCACGACAAGTTGTCACAGAACCGCCAGAGTTTCTGCTTCTACAGGACTTTCCAGCGGTTCTTTTGGACTAAAGCATGGTGCAAGCAGGTGATGCAGTGGTCCTGCGGGTTGGCTGGAGTTTGATCTGGGTGAATACTCAAGAACAAGGTCGGCGGCTTGTAGTCCAGCTCCTTGCTGATCTCCTCGCCTATCCGCTTCCATTCCCCGCCCAGCGCCGCCAGTTCCGTGGGGGTGAAGTCTACCGTCCAGATCATTCGGGTCAGATTGTTGGGTATCTTCCGGCGTTCGTGGGGTGTGCGCTTGCT
>CAIWHS010000024.1 GCA_903912515.1 uncultured Planctomycetaceae bacterium | reverse complement strand
GCTTCACCAATGTGGCTAGCGACCACCAAGGGGAGGCTGCAGTACGCGGAGCCTCATCAGCCTTGGCGGGCGTGGCCAAGGCCAAGACGCAGAGAAATCCGCAGATTGCAAGCCGTTGGGGCGCCATTGTGTGCTTCATTGTGCTTCCAAAGAAGCGGGGTGGGATGCCTTCATCGTCTGTTGCCATCAGGCGGGTGTCAAGCATGGACTGGCGGCTGAAAGTCTGGGGCCGGCGTGGTAGTCTAAAAGTTCCGCCTAGGAGGCCTCTCCATGCTCATGGCAATTCTACTGGTACTTGCCCAGCCACCCGATTTTGAAAAGCAGATAGCCCCCATTTTGGTGCGGCGGTGCCTTGAGTGCCACGCAGGTGACGAACCTGCAGGCAAATTGAACCTGACAACTGGTGCCGGGCTGCGCTTAGGAGGCAGGGGGGGCGATGCACTTCTGGCCATGGAAGGGCAGCAATGCCTGCTTCTTGACAGGGTCTTTGCAGGGACCATGCCACCACCAGCCAAGGGCAAGCCCAGGCCAGTGCCACCCGCCGAAAAGAAATTGCTGGCAGACTGGGTGAAAGCCGGCGCCATATGGCCCAAGGGGCGGGTGCTTGATACCTACGAGCTTTCCTCTGAAACGCGCGGCGGGCGCGACCTCTGGAGCCTGCAGCCACTAGGAAAAACGGATTTGCCAGACGGTGTCCACCCGGTCGATCACTTCGTGGAAGCCCGCCTTCGTCGGCAAGGCTGGAAATTGGCACCGCAGGCCGACAAGGCCACCTTGTTGCGGCGGTTGAGCATCGATCTGGTCGGGCTACCTCCAACTTTTGCCGAAGTGCAAGCCTTTGAATTGGATACAAGCGCGGGTTCTTACGAAAGGGTTGTGGAGCGGTTGCTAGCCAGCCCCAGGTATGGCGAACGCTGGGCCAGACATTGGCTCGATGTGGCACGCTGGGCAGAAACATCAGGTTATGAACGCGACCAGGAAAAACCGTTCGCTTGGAAGTACCGCGACTGGGTGATTGACGCGTTCAACCGCGACTTGGACTATCGCACTTTTGTGATCCACCAGTTAGCAGGCGACGAGGTGGCCAATGCCAATGAGCCCTCGCGCGTGGCGACCGGCTTTTTGCGGCTAGGAACCTGGAACGATGAGCCAAACGATGCCAAGGAATACCAGTACGACCGGCTGGAAGACATGGTCCATGCCACCAGCACCGCCTTTTTGGCCCTGACAGTGAAATGCGCGCGCTGCCATGACCACAAATTCGACCCGATTCCCCAGATCGACTATTACAAAATGGGTGCCGCCTTCTGGGGAGGGCCGGTTCGGGCCGGTTCGCCGGGAAGTTTGGGTGGACCGCCTAACGAACTGTTGGGCAAAGATATTCTGGGGTGGACCGACCTGGGGGCCAATCCACCGCCCCTGAACCTTTTGAAAAAGGGAGATCCGGCAAGGCCGGGTGCCGAGGTGCCTTTCGGCTATTTGTCGGTGGTGTCAACCATTCCCACTCCGGGGCCCAAGGTTCCGCTAGGCAAAACCACCGGCAGACGATTGGCCATGGCCGAGTGGATCGCCAACCCTGCAAACCCTCTCACCTACAGGGTGTGGGTCAATCGCGTCTGGATGCATCATTTTGGCGAGGGGCTGGTGAGATCGGTCGATAATTTTGGCTACAACGGCGACAAGCCCACCCACCCGGATCTTTTGGATTACCTCGCCACCCGGTTTATCCAGGAAGGCTATAGCACCAAGTCGCTTCACCGATTGCTGGTCACTTCCACAACCTACAAGCAGTCGACCTTACACCCCCAAGCGGCCCTCTACGAAAATAGCGATGCCGGCAACCACCTGCTCTGGCGCGGCACCCGACGCCGACTGGATGCGGAAACGGTACGCGACGCGATGCTTCTGGCTTCAGGCCAACTGGATTTGGGCAAAGTGGGAGGTCCCAGTTTCATTCCAGAGATTAGCCCTGAGGCGCTGGAAGGTTGGTCGAGAAAGGGTTCTGAGTACAAGCCCTCACCCCCTGACCAGCAAAGGCGACGCACGCTGTACGCCTTTGTGAAGCGCGGTTTGCTCGACCCCACACAGACTGTGTTTGATGCACCAGACAGCACCATGCCTTGCGGCAAGCGTGATTCGACCACGGTGCCCACGCAGGCATTGGCACTCTTGAACAACCCAATGGCCCAAAAGCTGGCGGAGGCGCTGGCCATGAAGGCTGGTGGTGCTGATGACAATGAGCGTTTTGTGGCGCAGGCTTGGCGAATGGTATTGGCGCGTGATCCGCGGCGCGAGGAACAGCGGGCGGCACAGGAACATTTGCTTAGCCAGACCGCTGCGCTAGGCAGTGCCGCCTTGGCCCGCCGGTCGTTAGCCTTGGTCTTGATGAACACCAACGAATTTGTCTTTGCCGATTAAGGGGAAAAACCATGGCAAATAACGCTTTCCCCTGTGGGATGAACCGTCGCGAGGCAATCTGGCAAATGGGGGCCGGGTTCACTGGGCTAGCGCTGGTGGACCTGCTTAGCCGTGATGGTTTTTTTAGCCGCAAAGCCACTGCAGCCGAGCCGGCAATGCCCAGGCCCAAGCAGTTTCCGGCGAAAGCGAAGAGTTGTATTTTTTTGATGATGAATGGCGGCCCCAGCCAGATGGACACTTTCGACTACAAACCGGCATTGGAAAAATATGCCGGTCAACCCATACCGGCAGACAAAAAATTCATCAATTCGGGCGGCAGGCAAATGGGGTTCCTCACCCCATCGGTGCGCAAGTTCCGCCCGGGCGGAAAAAGCGGTTTACCCATCAGCGATTTTTTCCCCAACATTCGCGAACATGCCGACAAATTAGCGGTGATCAGGTCGTGCCATACCGACAGCCACGCGCACGGCAGCGCGCTGGTGGCGATGAACACAGGCAAAACCTTCATCGGCAGGCCTAGTTTGGGAAGCTGGACCGTATATGGTTTGGGCAGTGCCAACGACAGTTTGCCAGCGCATGTGGTGATGCTAGACAAACGGGGTGGCCCAATCAGTGGTCAGCCCAATTGGTCGAGCGGGTTTTTATCGGCGGCGTATTCGGGCACCCTGTTCCGGCCTACGGGCAATCCTGTGCTGGATCTAATGGGCGCAACACCCAAACAGGCGCAAAGAACCCAACTGGATCTGCTAGGCGAATTGAATCAGGCACACCTGAGGGCTCACCCTGGTGGCCAAGACTTGGCCGCCCGTATTCATAGCTACGAACTGGCCTACCGCATGCAATCTGCGGTGCCGGACGCGGTGGATCTGGGCAATGAGAGCCAACGCACGCTAAACGCATATGGCGTGGGCCGCCAACCCACCGACGAGTTCGGACGCAACTGCCTGATCGCCCGTAGGTTGGTGGAGCGGGGAGTGCGTTTTATCCAGCTCTATTCGGGTGGTGGCCACCTGGAAGAAACATGGGACGCACATGCCAGCGTGGAAAAGAATCACGGCCAGCATGCGGGAGAAGTGGACCAGCCAATAGCCGCGTTGCTTTCAGACCTGGAACAGCGGGGCATGCTGGATGAGACGCTGATCGTGTGGGGCGGGGAGTTTGGGCGCATGCCGTTTAGCGAGGGGAAAGGGGCCCCCGGGCGAAACCACAACCCCTATGGCTTCTCGGTGTGGCTTGCGGGGGGCGGCGTGAAAGGCGGCATGGCCCATGGTGCCACGGATGAATTTGGTTTCGAGGCGGTGGAAGACAAGGTTCATTTTCATGACCTGCATGCCACGATTTTGCACCTGATGGGTCTTGATCATGAGCGATTGACCTATTTCCATCAGGGGCGGGATGAGCGGCTGACCGATGTGTTCGGCAATGTGGTGAAAGCGATTTTAGCCTAGGAGATCAGTTGAGGGTTGATTCTTCAATCAGGTCGACGAGCCTTGCCTTGCCTTCAGGCGAGACCAGGATTTTTGCCAGAACCTTTTTTTTACGAATGGCCTGTTCCCACTTCTTGCCTTCGCTTTCCTGCACGTAATAAGCCTCAATGCCAAATTCAACTCTTGATTCGAAGCCAGCCTTTATTTTCCCAGCCATATAGACGCCTTCTCTGGGAGGATTTTTGCCGATGGTCAATGGAGTCCAACTTTTGCCATCGGCTGGTGGAGCCAATTTCACATAGACCGTACCGGTATCACCCTGCAGGTCACGCTGGACCAGCTCCCGCATGATGTCGTAATCCAAAACCACATAGTCACCCCTGAAAAAATCCCTGGGGTCAACCGGCACCACTTTCAAATAGACAGTTTGGGCATGAGTCATGGAAACCTGTTCCAAGGCGACCATGCCCCCTACTACGCCCAGTTGCAAAGCCACGGATGCGCCAAGCACAGCTTGCCAATGGGCACCAGTCCAGGCCAGGCCTTGGTTAACCCACTTCGGCCAAACCATTGAAGCTGGTTGTGCAAAATCGACAGGCTCATTTTTCTGCAGGTTGTGGATTCTGGAGGTTGATACCCAGAACTTGCCCACCAGCAGCAGGCCGATGCCTGCCAGTGTGAAGATGCCGGCGGCGCCAAGCATGCCCCAAGAAGCGTCGAACAGGTCGATGTAGCGGACCAGTGTCCACAACAGAAAGCAGATAACGCCGCCCGCAAATGGCCTCAATCGCTCTTCCATCACCCCTACCCGCACCAGCATGACCGCCATTGCCAAAATGAACAGGTTGCCCAAAATCATCGCAGGAATGGCCATTTTTTCGCCCAACAAAGCCAGATAGCCAAACACCACAGTGCCGATGGCCAGCACCACAGGCAACCACAATCGCGACAGGTTCAACTTGTAGGCAGCGTTTCTTTGTGAGCGTAGCCAGCCAAGCACTAATATGGCCACCACAGTGGTGAGAATGATAGCGCACAGGATGCCATTGAGGTTCCACAGATAATAGGGATTGGTGCTAGTGCCATAGTTTATATAACTAAAACTATTCCAGAATGAGTTCGAGCTGATAAACAACCAAGGGCCAACAGTGAGGAGCGTGCCCCACAGGCGGTGCGGGATTGCCATTTGGTTGCCCGGGCGGTGGACTTGGGCGAGCAAAAGCAAAATCGAGCCAACACCCCCCACCCAAAAGGCCGTCCAGTTATTAGCGTGCCAGGCAATGGTCTGCAGGAAAATCCACCAGGCAATCAAGGGAAGATACAGCCCCAGGAGCATGGGGGACGACTTGAGGTAGGCCCAGAAAAAACCGGGAACAACAAGGAGCGGCAGGGTGAAGGCACCATGGGGAAGTCCCCCGATGCCCCAGAAAAAACTGTCGATTGGGGATTGAAAACCAATCACTTCCATACCACACCAAACGGCAAGCAGCGCCACATAGAGCAGGTGGTAAAGCAGCGTGCTGGAGAAGAGAACCAATGGAAGCACGCCGAGCGCCCACCACCACATGCCATCGGGATAGTGGGCATTCATGTGGTAGGCCTGTGCCACCAGCCAGATGCCGGCACCGTAGACAATGCAGCCCAAAAAATGTGCGATCTCTGCCGCGAGCGGCCAGCCCATGCGCTTGTGAAACCAGAAGCCCATGCCGTGCACCAGAGCCGTGCCGGCAAGCATGGTGCCCAGCTTGGCCTCGCGGGCCATTTCGTTCCAGTTGTAGCCAATTGCCAATATTAGCGCCGCGCCGAAGAGGAAGGCGGCCATGGCACCCAGCACATAAAAGACGCGTTCCTGAATGCCTGGTGCATCCGTTTGAGCAGGATAAAGGGCCTGAATGCGGCCCACCTGCTCAGAAGTGAGTATTCCTTGCTCCTGCCAGTGCGACAGGGCGGTTTGCAGCCATTGACGAATGGGTTGAGGAGGAAGCGGGTTATCCATGACCTGACTCCCGCTGCGTTTAATCATTCATTCTAGCGGCATTCATTCTAACGCCATTTCGAAGCAAAAGGCACGCTAGCAGCCCCTGAGTTTGTTGGCCCATGGGTGAACCGGGATCAATGCTGGGCTTGGCGCAGCCAGACGGGGGTACCGTCGGGATCTTCCAGCAGCACCACCTTACCTCCCCAGCTTGTTTCTTCGGGAGGGGCTGCCTCACCTTGCTGGTCTTGGTACCAGCCAGCCAGGTCGTCGAGTTCCAATACCAAGTGGGCACGCATGCTAGGTGGCCCCGGTTCGAGGGGGGGCGACTCGCGGGTGGCGTCGAGGATTTCCAGCCGGAAGGAACCTGGGCCTTGCAAGATGACCCCGCGAGCGCGGGGGCGGTCCCAGCTTTCCAGCTCGGCAAATTTAAGCCGGCCGGCATAGAAAGCGCGCATGGCATCAAAATGATTGGTGATCAACGCCACCCTGCTGCCGCCTACCTGACTCATGGCTTTGCGGGGGTAAGGGGCTGGGTCCAGGCGCGTTCCATGTCGCCTGGTTCACCGGGATTATACTGCGGCTTGCTGGAATCGACCCGGGCGCGCACATAGAGTTCATTAGCTTTGAGCGTGTAGGATGATTCGAGGGCATCGGTTTCCAGCACCATTTCCCCCACACCGGTATCGAATGTGCCGGTAATAGGCTTGCCGTCCTTGTCTTTAGCGGTTTTGGATTCGAGCGGGGTGTCTGTGCGAGTGACATAGTACCGAGTCTTGTAGGTGATACCTGCCCCGGCCTCGATTTTCACTGCAAGCGTGTTTTTATCACGGCGCACATCGGTGAGGACAACTCCGGTGCTGCAGTAGAAATCACCCGCTTGCATCGCCTTTAGCAGGGCTTCGGTAGTGAGAACGGGAGCTTTGACCATAACCCAGGCACGGCCTGGGTTGGCTTTAGACTTGCCGTAGTCCAAGTAGTGGTGGGCATCGTCTGTGGCCAAACCATAGAGTGGCGCGAGGTTGTGCTTGCCTAGACGCAGGGCAAGAATGATGTCCCATAGCCTTTCACAACTAGCATGGGTGGAATCGCCACGGTTATAGACAGTGGGGTGGCCGTTTTGCAGCTCGAAGAAGCGCAGCTCTTCCACCAGAACCATATCTTCCGCGCGAACGCCCCAGCCGAAGTTGGGGTGGTTGAGAAAAGCGAGCATGGGCCAGCCGGTCCGCTTGGACTGGTCGGCGACCTGACGCAGGTTGACCTTCATCGTCTCTTCGACACTGGCACCATCGATGGGAGCGATCGTGTCGCGCAGGTTGATGCCGTTCATATGCACGGGAGCCTTCACATATTTGTGGGTGATCTCCTCGGCGGGGACAAGCAGGAATTTGCCCGCCTCCTCCAGCAGACTGCGAAATTCGCGAAAGGGTTTCAGGCGGACCTGGCTGGTGGGCATGCCCTTCACATCCACAACACGGCGCTCAACCCAAGATTCACCAAAACGATTGAGGTATTTGGCCAGCGCGGTGCCGCGATTGGATTCATCGACCTTGGCATCGATCCAGCGTTCCTTCTCAGCGATGACATTGTGTTCGGTCAACGCCAAAAACTGGTAGCCATTGCGTTTGTACCAATCGCCGATCATTTCGGGGAAGTCGTCGCCATCACTCCATAACGAATGAGTGTGCAGGTTTCCCTTTAGCCACTTGGGGCCCTGGGCCACCGCGGGCAGCAGGCCGGGCTTGGACTCGTTATCTCCCTCGCCCCAGACCATGGGCAGGGTGAACAGCGCAACGGCACAGGCCAGAAGTAGTAAGGGTTGGAGGGGGCGCATGGTTGATCCTCTTTGTGTAGGACCTGACTATAAACGAAGAAACCCCTCTGGTCACATGGGGAGGGGTTTCTTCCGGAAATCTTCACGCTGGTTGGGTCATGCAGGCTGTTCGGGCATGGGATCAATCCGTTGAGGCTCAAAATTCACCACAGTTCGTTCTGATTTTTTTTCCTCATCCTGAAGGTGTCGAACGATGTCACCCAGGAGACCCGTTCGATAACTGGCCGCATTCTGGCATTTGCCAAATGTTTGCAATTCCAAGTAAGCATAAACTCTATGGCATGACTCGCGCAGATGGCAATGTGTAAGGCATCCTCCACTGCCTTGGATGGTAGGGCCCCTTGAACAAGCAGGTCCTTTGCCAAGGCTGAAGCGATTGGTTTAAGGTGTAGAACCGGGAGATCCGAAATCAAATCCAAACG
>CAIWHS010000023.1 GCA_903912515.1 uncultured Planctomycetaceae bacterium | reverse complement strand
TCTTGCCCAGCTTCTCCTCGAGGTCCTTGATCCGCTTTTCCGTGCGCTCAACATAGGCCGCAAATTCAGCCTGTAACCTGACACAGTTATCGCACTCAAATTTACCCATGCGCAAAGGGTACCATTATTCACCCTGCAGCTAAAGTGCTTTTCCGGTGAACGGTTACGGCGAATTAAAAACAAGGTAAAGGGCAAACCTGCATGGAAACACGACAAGAGCCTCCACCGGGCGCGCACTTGAAAAACTGGTGGCTGCATCGGCTGCAGTCGCGGGTGGTAAGCGGCGCAAGGAGCGAACTGGTCGCAAGCCTGTTCGACATCCCGCCGCTCAAGGCCTGCCAAACATGGATTGGCTGTGAGAAAGGGTGGGAAGATAATTGGACGACAACACCAACTCAGTCCGGGGCGAAAACCCCCTGGCTGGTGGGCATGATCACGGGCGAATCGGGTGCGGGCAAGACCACACTGGCCAACCACGCCTGGCCCGGCGCCATCAACGCCAACTGTCTCGACTGGCCCGCCGACTGCGCGCTGGCCGAGCTGTTCCCGCCCGAACTGACTGTGCACCAAGTGACTCGGTTATTGTCGGGTGTGGGGTTGGCCAGCCCGCCGGTGTGGCTGAGGGCTGCGGGGGCTCTGTCCACGGGCCAACGCTTCCGGGCCCAGACGGCCCGCCTCATCGCCCTGGCCCTGACACAGCCGGGCCAGACACTCGTGATGGACGAATTTGCTACCGGGATCGATCTGGAAACGGCCCGGGCAACCTCGGTGGGGGTGGCGCGGCTGGCACGGCAACTGAAGATACCCCTGGTGGCGGTGACAGCGCGCCACGAGCTGACCGACTGGCTCGACCCCGATTGGGTGGCCCGGCCGACCGTGCTGGAAAGCCCGACCCAGATCCCCTCGCAAACCACCTTTTGCCGGAGGTTACTTCGGGGCAGGCCACCCATCTGCCTGCGCCTTGGGCGGTGCCACAGGGCCCATTGGCCTCTTTTCCGATCGCATCACTATCTGAACACCAGCCTGGCCCCCTCGGCCATTTGCCTGGGGGCATGGCTGACTGCGGTGGCGGGCCAACCGGTGAGCCAGACGCTGGTGGGGTTCTCAGCCTGGGTGAAGGCGCTGGACAAACCCGGCTACCGCGAACACCGCACAGTGGTGCTGCCCCCATGGCAGGGGATGGGGGTGGGCCAGGCGCTGGCCAATTGGTCAGCATCGCTACTGGCCGGGCTGGGCCAACCGGTTTGGAGCACCACCGGCCACCCGGCGCTGGTGGCGGCGCGCTTGCGCTCAACCCAGTGGCGCCAAACCCGGCCGATGGGGCTGGTGCATGCCGAGGTGGGCAAAACCCATGCGACTTGCCGCCTCACGGCGGGCTTCCGCTTCCAGGGCCAACCCATGCAGGCAAATCGGGCCCGCGCGATTTTGGACCGCAAAACCAAATGCCAAACAGCTTCCCCACCCCAAGCCTGATCCGGTCGGTGGGTGCCATGGTGGCAGCGGGCGCCACCATCCACTCAGCTATACGCGCCGCAGGCATCACCTCAAGGCAATGGACCCTGTGGCGGGGCCAAGCACTTGGCCAGCGTGTGCCCGAGCTGACAGCGCTTTTTGATGAGCTGGAAAAAGCCCGCGGGCTGGCACTGGCCCGGGCGCAGGTGGAGTCGTTAAAAACCAAGCCAATCGACTGGCTCAAGGCCAATCGACAAACCCCCCGTAAAAAGGCACACGCCAAACCAACCGATCCAAGCCTGCCTTGGCGTGGTTGGCAGCAATGGCGGGGCCTTCTCGAGGCGCTGGCTCCCTGGCCAGAGGCACGCCAAGCGGCAGCTCAGTGGGTGGAAAGTTTGGACGAATGCGAATGACACAACTAATTCCGCGGAGTGGGTGGAAAGTTTGGAAGAAGGCGAATGACACAACTGCTTTCACGCCAAAGGCCAATAGCTCATTTCGGCACTCTGCCCACCCTCTGACGGTTGATTCCCGAACCCCAACAGGCATACTATACAAATGTACACTACAAGAGAGGACTCCGAGATGGGGGCAATGTCAGATGCGACAAATGAACCGCGCAAACGAACCGCTAATCTTCGTGAAAAACACACACGAAACACCCACGGGGCCAACCCAAGCGGCCAAACGCTCGCTGCCGCCCGAAGCCTTGCCGCTCGGCGAGCTTGGCGTGGCCCCCGTGCGGATATTGGCAGCTGGCCAGGGGCGCATCTTGGGCGAACCCCCGGCCAGCCGGCTCCTGGTGGTACGCCTGCTGGCCAACCATGCCCCGACGGGCAACCCAATCAGGCTGGATCTCGCCTTCACCCTGGCCGACTGCACCCGCCTGGCCCGCGCCGCCTACCGGGTGGTGCGCAACACCAACCACTCCGCCTTTCCCCGGCAGATCTTTGGGACAACGGAGAAATCCCCTCCCTCAAGCCAAGAGGCTACCGGCGCCGATTTGTCATCCAAAAGGGATCTTTGAGCGAGTTACCAACCCCAGCAGCCTGCCTCTATTGCGACAGGCTCCCACCCCAAAGGCACAGCGGGGTTTGCTCCACCTGCTGGAACATGACAGGCGTGCGTCAACTTTTCTGCCGCCGCAAAGGCTGGACAACCCGCTGGGAAATGCACCTGCGCGCACTGGCTACACGGGCCTCGGCAAAGCTGGAGTGTGTCAACGCAAAATCGGAGTGTATGAGCTCAAAGGAGGTGGCCCATGGCTAAAATTCGACCCAGCCGCCCCGCCGACTGGCCGCGCATGCCCTCGGTCGAGCGGCGACACCGGTTATTGCTTGTTCCCAATCTGGACGAGCCCGCAGACCCGCCCTTGCCAACCGGCCTCGACATCGCGCGGCCAAACCCGGAGGGCCACCCGACAAACCTGCGAGGTCACCCGCCAAAACCACGGGGACACCCGACAAAATCAACAGGCAATCTGTTGAAACTCACGGGCAACCAAGATTTTAGCGAGCGGCTGCAAACACCCCGCTGCCCGGCATGCCGCGCAATCATTCGCTTCCAAATCGATTGCCAAGGCGCGTTTTTCCGCTGCCTCTGTGTGGGGCTGAAGCAGCGGTTGCAGTAGGGGGGAGGAGGTTTTTAGCGCGATGCCAAAACCTGCGCCCACGCCTCGCGCAAGGCAAGCACCCGGCGCCGATTGACACCCAGGTCGGAATGGCCCGCCCGGCTGGCTGATCGCACCTGAATCACAGTGCCACCTGCCTGGTCGCTGGCTGGCTGGCACAAAAACTCGAGATCATCAATGAAACGGAACAACACCGAGCGGAATTCGGCACGCAGATACCCGCCGCTCGGCTCAAGCAAACTGATTCTGGCGTGGGGCGTGCCACGCACTAAGTCTGCCAATCGGGCTACTGTTTGCTCGCTGTCGAAGGGTGAGCTCCATGCTTCCACATGGTGCGAAGGGCGAGGGTCGGTGGAGCAAACGCAGTTGGGGCTGGTGCCACACAGATTCAGGCCGGCAGGCGATCCCAAGTTCTGTGGCTTACCCAGAAAACGAAAAATGAGCATCGCCACAGCGAAGCACGCTGCGGTGATGCCCAAAGCGATGAACATCTGGGTCATGAGTCGGGTCCAGCTCAAGCGGTTAGCGACCAGGGATTGCGCCAGGCACCGGGCGGCTGGCGGTCTCTTCCTGCTGCGCCAATTCCCGGCTGAGCGGGAACGAGGGCGAAGGAGCCACATATTGCGGCGCATGGTCCAAATAATGGGGCGAGGGCAAGGTCATGCCCGCAAGTTGGGTTTGGCAACCGGTGCTGCCAGCCAAAACGGCTGCCCCAAGTGCCACAAGGGCCATGCCCGTCAGTTTGACTGTGTGAACCATTGGTCTGTCCCCCGCCAACTCGTGCTGCGGATGCTCGGACTAAAAGCCACAGCACCCTCTGTAAGAGATCTATCGAACTTTCCCGGTAGATCTCTTGAATTGATTTTGCAGGTTGTGCTGATTTTCCGTCAATTTCAGCGAAGGGGGCCTCAACTGCGTTGCTGTCGGTTAAACTTGTAGGTGCAATTTCAATGGGGCACCCATGGCGGAAAGAGCCACTCGCAAACAAACCACCGAAAACTGGCCCACCCTTTACCGGTGGGGCCAGGGCGATGGGCTCACACCCCTAATGTGGCGCAAGGTCGAAGCAGGCAAAAGCCCTGCCCCCCTGAAGGCCGAAAATGTGCCTCCATGGTTCCCCACCGGCAAACCCGAAGAGCCGTTTCGCTTCTGCTTGGCCATGGAAAAGCTGGTAACCGCCATTTGCGCTGGCTGCGACGAGCTGAACCATATCAACGCTAGCAAGCTGTTTTTCTCCGTCTGTCAGGCCCGTTCGACCGACCGCCACGGTCTGCAGGCCCGGGTCACCCCCCTCCGTTTCCAAGATGGCAGCCCAGATATGTGGCGGCGCGGCGTTCGCTATGCGGTCCAAAGGCACGAGGTGAATGGCACCGAAAAGCTCTACCAAGTCACCTTTTGCCTGCCAAGATTTCAAAACCAATCGTTTGATGAGAAAATGATAACCGTGTTTCACGAACTCTATCATATTGGCACCAAATGCAATGGCGACCTGCGCCGAATGGCCGGCCGTTGCCATGCCCACAGCCACAGCCAAAACCATTACGATGCACACATGGCGGCCCTCGCCCGGTTCTGGCTCGCAACCAGGCCCGACCCCCTCATCTACAACTTCCTCAGGCTCGATTTCTGGCAACTCCAGGCTCGACATGGCAGTGTTTGGGGAGTGTTTGTGCCTCGACCCAGGCTGATCCCGGTGGCCGAAACTCCTTTGCCTTAAGGGGTGTTCTCGCTTCTGTTTTGCTCCTGTTTCTTTGAGAAAGCCGCATCATGACCGCAACGGGCCAAGACCAAACCGCCAACTCCCCAAGCCTGGAAGACCTGGCAGGCCCAGCCGAGGCCTGGAATTTAGTCACCAAGGGCCCCGGGCCCGAAGGGGCCCTACCCCTCACCGCCGACATGCTACGCCATTCTCCAAGCGGCGACCTGTTTGGCTGGACGCAAGATGTAGGCATGGGGTGGAAGCCCGGTGAGCTCAATCGTCCTGAATATCTGCTGCTAAGCACCGCCGGCGGCTTGCGCGGTGAAAACGGTGAACCCATCGCGCTGGGCTACCACACCGGCCACTGGGAGGTTGCCTTGCAGGTCCGCGCGGCGGCCGAGGAAATTCGCGCCCTAGGCGGAATCCCTTTCGCGGCAGCCGTGACCGACCCATGCGACGGCCGCACCCAGGGCACCCCAGGCATGATGGACAGCCTGCCCTTCCGTAACGATGCGGCCCTAGTTTTGCGCAGGCTGGTGCGCAGCCTACCCACACGCAAGGGCCTGCTAGGGGTGGCCACCTGCGACAAGGGCCTTCCAGCCATGCTGGTGGCGCTTTCGGCCTTTGGTGATTTGCCCGCCATTTTGGTTCCCGGCGGCGTCACCCTGCCCGCCGAAAACGCCGAAGATGCTGGCAAAGTGCAAACCATTGGCGCCCGGTTCTCGCAGGGGCTCATCACGCTGCAAGAGGCGGCTGAAATGGGCTGCCGTGCCTGTGGCAGCCCGGGCGGCGGTTGCCAGTTTTTGGGCACAGCGGCCACCAGCCAAGTGGTGGCCGAAGCTCTAGGACTCAGCCTGCCCCACGCTGCGCTGGCGCCTTCGGGCCAGCCAGTTTGGCTCGAAATGGCCCGTGCCTCCGCCCGAGCTTTGTCCAACCTGCGCAAACAAGGCATCCATACCCGCCACATTTTGACACCCGGGGCCCTGAAAAACGCGCTGGCTGTGCACGCGGCTTTTGGCGGCAGCACCAACCTGCTGCTGCACATTCCAGCTATCGCCTTCTCAGCCGGGCTGCAAAGGCCCACGGTGGAAGACTGGATTGGCATCAACCGCGCGGTGCCCCGCCTGGTAGATGCACTACCCAACGGCCCTTCAGGCCACACCACGGTGCGGGTCTTTATGGCAGGTGGCGTACCCGAGGTGATGCTTCACCTGCGCGATTTGGGCCTGCTCGATTTGACCGTGAAAACCGTCACCGGCCAAACCCTCGACCAAGTGCTCGACTGGTGGAAAGGCAGCGCCCGCCGCACCGCTATGCGCGAAATGCTCGTTCGCAAAGACGGTATCAACCCCGACCAGGTTATTTATTCACCCGAGGCGGCCCGCAAAGCAGGCCTGACCAGCACTGTGGTTTTCCCCACCGGCAATTTGGCCCCAGAAGGGTCTGTTATCAAGGCTACCGCCATTGATCCAAAAATGGTCGGCCCCGACGGCTTCTATCGCCACACCGGACCTGCCCGGGTGTTTGTAACCGAGCGTGCCGCAATCGAGGCTGTCAAAAACGGTGCCGTCAAAGCTGGCGACACCTTGGTGCTGATCTGCAGGGGCCCCTTGGGCTCGGGCATGGAAGAAACCTACCAGATCACCAGCGCCCTCAAGCATCTCCCCTGGGGCAAACAGGTTGCCCTCATCACCGACGCCCGCTTTTCAGGCGTTTCAACTGGGGCCTGCATTGGCCATGTCGGCCCCGAGGCACTGGCAGGGGGCCCGGTGGGCAAGCTGCTCGATGGCGACCTGATCCAGATAATCATTGACACCCGTGGACTGGTGGGAACCGTCAACTTGGTGGCTCAGGCGGGAGACCCTGCCGATCAGACCAGTATTGACCGGGGCAATCAGCTCTTATCGGCCCGCAAACCCCGTATAGACCTTGCATGCGACCCGCTTCTACCCGACGATACCCGACTATGGGCCCTGTTACAGCAAGCCTCGGGGGGAACCTGGGGCGGGTGCGTTTATGATGTGGATGCCATCGCCCGGAAGCTAAATTCATAAAACAACTTCAGCTCGCCCAATTTCCCCAGTTATTCAACAACCCTTGATGGAGTAGAAGAAGATGGCAAATCCCCCCCCCGAAAGCTTCGGCCTTGGCAAACTGGCCATGACCCCGGTGAATGTCATCCGCCTCGGCTTGATGATGTTCCTGCAGTTCGCCGTTTGGGGCGCATGGTTTGTGACTCTGGGGGTTTACCTCGAAAAAGGCCTGGGCTTCAGCGGCGCCTGGATTGGCGCCATCTTCGGCACCATGGCACTGGGCACCATTTTCTCCCCCATGATTGTCGGTGCCATCGCCGACCGCTATTTCAACTCGGAAAAGCTCATGGGGCTGCTGCATCTGTTTGGCGGCGTGCTGCTGCTCATTTTGCCCGTGATGGGCTCGAACCCCGAATCATTTTATGTCATCGCCCTGCTCTACGCCCTGCTCTATTCACCCACCCTGGCGCTCTCCAATTCGATCACCTTTTCCCATGTGCCCAACGGCACCGTCTGGTTCCCCATCCTCCGCACCTTTGGCACCATCGGCTGGATCGCTTCCGGCCTGTTTGTGGGCTTTGTCCTTCCCCATCTGGTGAAGCTGCCCGAAGGCACCACGGTCGATGCCACCGCCTACCCGCTTTATCTGGCTGGCGGCCTGTCCATCCTGTTGGGCTTCTTCTCCTTCATGCTGCCCCCCACTCCCCCCACCGGCAAGGCCGGCGAAATGCTCCCCGCCTTCAAAGCCATTGGCCTGCTGAGAAACCCCTCATTCGCCATCTTCTTCGGCGTGAGCTTTGTCATCACCATCGTGCTGGCCTTCTACTACGGCTTCACTGGCAACTTCTTGGCCGACTCCATTCTTCCCACACTTCCAGCCGACATGCGTCCTGACAGCGTCGCCCCTGTCATGGCCATCGGTCAAGTGGCAGAGATGCTGATCCTGCCATTCCTCGGGGTTTGCCTCTACTTCATGGGTATGAAGTGGGTTCTCGCAGTGGGCATGCTGGCTTGGGGCCTTCGCTACATGCTGTTCGCCTACGGCTCTGGCGGCGACGCCGCCGCGGTGCCTAGCCTTGTGGTGATCGCCAGCTTGGCTCTGCACGGCATCTGCTTCGACTTCTTCTTTGCCGCAGGCTTCATCCATGTCGACAACAACGCCCCCAAAGAGGTCCGCGCCAGCGGCCAGGCCCTGTTCACCTTCCTCACCTATGGCTTGGGCATGTGGCTGGGCAACACCCTGAGCGGTTACATCGTTGACAAATACACCCTGTACAACGAGATCGGGGGCGAAAAGAAGATGGAACTGGTGGTCGATGATTTCATCAAAGCCACCAACCAAACTCCCGACAAACTTGACCGCTTGGTCTTCATGCACGATGTCGCCAACGCCTTGGGCGGCAGCTTCGGCTTGCCCCTCAGCGACAAAAAACGCGATGAGGTCAAGACCCCGGTCCTGGCTCTCCTAGGCAACGCCGACGATACCGCCACCCGTAATCCCAAGCTGGTCGATGTGCTCCAAAAAGACCTGGGTAAAGAGTTGGGTAACCGCGCCGCCCGCCTGCTGGAAGAGGCTCACGCCAAGGCTCTCGATCCCAAGCATGTGAGCACCGGTGTTTTCACCACCCGCAACTGGTTCATGATCTGGATCATCCCCAGCCTAGGCGTCTTCGCCGCGCTGGCGGTCTTCCTGGCCCTGTTCCGGGGCGACAAGAAAGTGAAAGCTCCTAACGCCTGATCCACAAGATCTGGCCCAATAATAAGCCAGCCCCGCCTACTTAGGCGGGGCTGGCTCGTTAAACCCCGCTTTAACGGTCAGTCCGGCAAAGCCTCGTCTTTGGTTTCAGGGGCAAAAACAATCACAACCAAACCAACCAGATAAACCATCGCCATGATCGAGCAAGCCTTGGCATAGTCACCCTGAAAGTAGCCCTTCATCAGCGCTCCAGTCTGCAAGGCCCCCACAGCAGCCAGCACGCGCCCAAAGTTAAAGCTAAACCCCTGCCCTGTAGCCCGCTGCCGGGTGGCAAACAGCTCAGGCAAATACAGCGGTAGCCAACCATAAAACGATGCCGAAACCGCACCCATCACAAACGCGCTGCCCAAAAACCACCAAGAAAGCCCTGCATTGGTGCGAAAAAACATCTGCACCGCCCCAAGGGAGCCAAGACACAACACCACATAAGCCCACCTCCGCCCCGAGGCCATTCCCAGCCACGCGCCTACCATCGCCCCCAAAGATGCCCCCAGTGCCGACGCCATTTGGGTGTAAGCCTTGGCCTCATTCACCACCGCCACAGGCAAATCAGGCCCCGCCTCACCTGCTTCCATGCCCTTTTTGGCATCCTTGGTCAATTCGGAGGCCCAAGTGGGAGCCCACTGCACACTGGCCCAAGTGCCTAGCAAAGGCACCCCCGAAAGACACGCCCCCAAAACCATGCGCGGTATAGCGCTACGATTGACGCTTTCCCCGCGTTGGCCCAGCCTTCGCTCAAAGGCAAACACAGGGTACAGATATCCAGCCACCACGATGGCCAAAAGCGGCAAGGTTGCCACAAGGCGCAAAGAATTGGCCCAGCCATTGTCCGCCCACACTGCCAAAATTCCCAGCCCCGCCCCAGCACCAACCAGCACTCCCACCAAATCAACCCCGCTCCACGCCGTGGTCGACCCGCTGGCCCGTTCCGCCTCCCACCGATGCGATTCGGGAACAAAAAGGCGAATCACAAAAGTGAGCCCTGCTGGCAAAACGCCCATCAGCATCAGCAAGCGCCATTCAATCCAGTCAGAAGAAAGATTTAAACCGACTAACGATTCCTTCAGTTGTCCAATTCCCAAGCTCAAAAGTGCAACCAGCACATAGCCCACATTAGCCGCGGCCCCAATTAGCCCTGCAAGCAAAGCGCGTGACCTGTCGCCCCAAATCTCCATCACCAACGCCACACCCAAGGCCCACTCGCCGCCCATGCCCAAAGCCGCCACAAAACGCACTGCAACCATCTGCCATGCGCCCGGAAAGACCGATTCAAACCCGGTCAACCCAACAAACGCCCCCAGCCCACTGACCCCGGCATAAGTAAGAATGCTCAGCGACATAGCGCGCACGCGCCCCAGCTTGTCGCCTAGCCAGCCAAACAACACGCCGCCGGTGGCTGCCCCCACCAAAAAAGCGGCAATGATAATTCCATTAAACGCCCCAATCCTGCCCTCCTGCTCCGCGCTCATCACCTTGCCGCCATAGCCGAGCAAATCGACCAAAGCCGGGCGTGATATGACTGGAAACAGCCCCATTTCAAAACCATCAAACAACCAGCCCAATAGCGCTGCCACCAAGGCAGCGTACCGGGCCAGATTGCTTGGGTTCTTGTCGAGTTGAGGTGAGGGTTGCGCGCTCATGGATCAATCAAACTTTTTGACACGAACATCGCGGTAACGCACAAACTGCTTGGTGTAATCACCACCACCATGCACCTGCAAGCCAATCGACCCCTTCTCAGCATGGCGCTTCTCGGTGTCGGTAAATTCCATGGTCTTCACGCCGTTGATCCAGGTGGTGACTGTGGGCGGGTTGCCAATGATGCGCGCGCGCAGTTCGTTCCATTCGTCAGCCTTCCACAGCTCGGGCCACTTCTTAGCGTCGAAAGGCGCCTTGAAGTCGGCCTTTTCATTAATAACGATGCTGGTGACCGGGCCCTTGAAGGAGAAGTTACGGCTATGAATGCCCCCTGAAAGGCCCTCACCGTAAACGCCCATCAGGTTGCCGTTGTCGTGGTAATCGATCATGGCCTGGTAAGCCTGGCCCTTTTCATTGCTCCGGAGGAACAGGCCGCTGTCAGGGCCATAGTCGTTTTTCATCTCCAGGCGCACTTCGAAGTCACCAAACAGCTCATCGGTCAGCACTAGACCGCCGTTACCAGGGATGTCTTGGCAGCCCGTGATGGCTCCATCGACCACTTCCCATTTGCCGCCGGACTTGTTCTTGCTGGCGCCCGAGTGACCAGTCTTAGCGCTGACATGCCAGCCTTTGAGGGAGGTACCGTCGTCAAGCCTGGTCATCTGGGCGGTGGGGGTTGGACGAGCGGAGGGTTTGGTGGTATCGGCCCTCAGTGAAAGAAGGCAAAATGCCGCGGCAGCACTAACCGCAAATACCCTGGAATAGGCTGAAAAAGAACGCATTAGATCGCAACTCCTGCGGAAAGGTGGCGAGATTGAAAGGCAGGCAGCTAATGTAACATGCCGAACTGAAGGAACCAGTAAAATGAGATCGATTTCTTTTTTGTCTGGCAGGTGCATTTCGGTTAGCATGATCACCTGAAACGCGGGAAAGAACTGGTCGCCTTGGGGCGGCTGGGCCCTACCGCACTAAGGAACTCCCTCCCATGAAACAACGATTTTGGCTGGCGCTTTGCGCCATCTGCCTGAGCGTGGCACCCGCCATGGCCCAGGACAGCGAAGGCTTTGTCCAACTGTTCAACGGCAAAGACCTGACCGGGTGGAAAACCCATCCCGATGACAAGGCCGTGTGGAAAGTGGAAGACGGCATGATCGTTGGAACAGGCCCTGCTGGGCACCTGTTCACCGAGCGTGACGACTTCACTGACTTTGTCTACCGCCTGCATATCAAGATTTCCGACAAGGGAAATAGCGGCCAGTACTTCCGCACCAAGTTCAAAAAAGCTTTCCCCGTGAGCGGTGTCGACGGCTACGAGGCCCAGATCAACTCGACCGGCGGCGACAGGGTTAAGACCGGTAGCCTGTATTCGCTTGGGCCAATCGTCACTGATATATTGGTACCACCGGACACCTGGTTCGTGCAGGAAGTCACCGCCAAAGGCAAGCACATCACCATCAAGGTGAACGACAAGGTGACCGTGGACCGTGATATCGACAACCCCAAGCAACTGTTCCTGAAGGGGCATTTTGCCATTCAGCAACACGACCCGGGTTCCAAGGTGTGGGTCAAGAAGGTCGAAGTGAAAGAATTGAAATAAGCCTTCGCCAAGCCAAGGGCTGAAGGAATAGCCCAAAAAGGGCCCGGCGACAGGATAGTCGCCGGGCCCTTTTCTTTTACCCTGCCGGATTAATCCGCCTGTTTTTAATGAACAACCCATTACGCCAGATTTTCCTCCAGCGGTTTTGGGGGCTATCATTAACAGTATTCTTATTTCACGAGGTCATCCCATGCGGCGACGCGGCGGTTTCACGCTGATTGAGCTTTTGGTGGTTATCGCCATCATCGCGTTGCTGGTGGGCCTGCTGTTGCCTGCGGTGCAGAAGGTGCGCGAGGCGGCCAACCGCATGAGTTGCCAAAACAACCTGAAGCAACTGGGTCTTGGTTGCCACAACCACCACGACACGGAAGGCAAGATCCCCCCCGGCTATGCCCGCGACCCTGGCAGGCAAGGCAGCCTGTTTGTGTTTCTGTTGCCCTATATCGAGCAATCTGCGGTTTATTCGGCATGGAACTGGGCTGACCCGGCTGCAAACATGCTGCCAGGTGGCGCCTCCAGGGTAGTGATAAAAGGGCTTGTCTGCCCGACTGCCAGCATCCCGTCCAACCCGCAGGAAGTGCTGGGTGGAAACTGGACCGCGGGGGTGAGCAGTTACGGTGGCAACGGGGGCAGCCGGGTGTTGCCTTTCAAGGAAAACAAGGCAGACGGGACCTTCTTTGAAACCGGGCAAATGGCAAAGCCCTATGCGGGCAACTCGGCTATCCGCCTGACCGACATTCAGGATGGCACCAGCAACACTTGGCTTTTAGGGGAGCGCACCCATATAGACCTTGCGTGGGACAGTTGGCTGTCTGCGCCTCTACAACCAAAACCCGACCCGCCTTGGCAGCCATTCACAACCACCAGAGCCTGGTGCCCGGCAGGACCTTTGGCAATCAGCCATGTGACCCATTCGGGATTTTCGCTGTTGAATTCGCCTTTGATTCGAGGGTACACCCCTCCGCCACCACCGCTACCTGGCCAGCCGCCTATTCCCCCTATTCCTGTGCCCCTGAACGAAATTGAGCCCTTGGTGGAAATGCGGGCCGGTGCCTTTGGCAGCCAACATGCCGGTGGTGTGAATTTCGTGATGGCAGATGGGTCGGTGCGGGTTTTCCAGGCAACCGTGGGACTTCCGCTACTGAAGGCCCTCAGCACCCGCGCGGGCGGCGAAGTTGTGACGACCGACTAACTGCCCAAGCTTGATTAGTCTTGCTGGGATTCTGGGAGCTCGCCCAGCTTCTCACCTAGAAGGACTCGGGCCTGCAACCACCGGCGCTTGATTGTCCGGTGTGAAAGGCCCAAGACCGTTGCGGCCTCTTGTTGGGTGAGGCCATGAATGAAAATCAGATCGACCAATTCCTTCAGTTGGGGCTCGAGGCACTCGGTTAGCTCATTGAAGCGGACCAACTCCTCCAATTGAGAGCTGGAGTGCTCGGGGCTTAACCTGAAGGCGGTCTCTTCGCCATCGGTTTGGTGGCGGGTACCGAAGCCATTGGGACCGTTGATCGATTTTTGCAAGTCGAGCAGGCTGCGTTTTATGTGGAGGGCAGCCAAACCAAAAAACTGGCGGATATTGTCGGGCTTTACCCTTTCCAAGCTTTGGTGCAGCTTGAGCATTACATTTTGCAGTAGGTCGTCTGTCTGAACCCAGCGCCCCAATTGGGGAAACCCTTTTAGGCGAATACGGGCCAGCACGCGAAGGCGACTCTCAGCCATGGCTAGCAACCTGCCCGGGGTATCTGGGTGGTTGTAGCCCTGCTCGTTTATCTGATCTAGCAGATTGGCGAGATGCTCAGTGGTATTAGGCATAATAGAAGTATATCAACCCAATTGAACCCGATCAATTGGCCCACAATTATGCCTAAGCGATCAGAGTGCCCGGAATGGGCCAAAACGGGAAAAGAAAAATTTTTCGGCCCATTTTTTAATTTTTTGTCGTTTTAGTAGTCATGAGGCGGATTATAATCTGCCCGGTTCTACTGATCTAATCGTATGGCCCTGTAACCAAATATGCCGCAGCGGGAAGAAAACTTGGCAAAAACGACCTGGATCCTGGTGCGGGATGGGGTTGAGCAGGGTATTTTCACCCTGCAGCAGCTGCATGATTTGACTTTTTCGGGCCATTTGCTGCCTTTGGATCTTTTGCGTGAAGCGGGGAGCAAGGAGCTTTTGCCCGCTTGGAGAGTTCGTGGGAGCAATAGAGGGCCTGGGGAGTCAAAAACGCCGCACCCTTGGGTACCAAAAGCGCTGCCGGTGATGCCTAGCCACCTGCAGCGAAAAATGCACTGGGTGAATCGATGGCAATCGAGGCGGCTGCAACTGGGTTTGGCATGCCTGGTTGGGCTTGTGGTTGGATTGTCGGGCCCTTGGCTAGAGGGGCAGCCTGGGTATTTCCATCTGAATGCCTTGTTGGCCACCGTGATTGGTGTGGTGGGGGTGGTTTTTTTCGCTTGGCCTGGCCGGTTTTTTGCCACCGCCTCAGCGATCTTGTCGCTTGTGGCCCTGACACCTGTGGCCTTGATGGCCACAGGTCAAGCGACAGTGGGGTGGGGATTAACAACCTGTGGCGCGAGTTGTGTGGCGCTTGGGTTGGCCAGTTTGGCGCGCATGAAGGCCGGCCAATAGCTGCAATTTAGACCAAAATAGATTTTAAAACCTCGCCATGGACATCGGTGAGGCGCATGTCGCGGCCACCCCAGCGCATGGTGAGGCGTTTGTGGTCGATGCCGACCAGGTGCAGCATGGTGGCGTGGAGGTCGTGGATTTCGACCTTGTCCTGAACGGCTCGGTAGCCCCATTCATCGGTGGCACCATAGGCCATGCCGCCTTTGACGCCTCCGCCGGCCATCCAGATGGAAAAGCCTTGGGGATTGTGATCGCGACCATCAGATCCTTGGGCAAAGGGGGTGCGGCCGAATTCGCCGGCAAAAACCAGCAAGGTTTCATCGAGCAGGCCGCGTGATTCGAGATCAGCGATGAGGCCGGCGATTGGCTGGTCAACAGCTTTGCAATTTTTCTCGTGGCCGTCTTTAAGGGCGCTGTGCTGATCCCAGCGATCGTAGCCGACTGTGTGGCAGGTGATCTCAATGAACCTTGCACCTTGCTCGACCAACCTGCGGGCCAAGAGGCATTGTTGGCCGTAGATGCGAGTCGGCTCATAGGTGCTGTCCATGCCGTAGAGCTTTTTGGTAGCTGCGCTTTCACCACTTACATCCATGAGCACCGGAACGGAAGCCTGCATGCGGAAGGCTGTTTCGCGGTTGGCGATGGCCGCTTCCAATTCGGGGTGTGAGCCGAAGGAGCGGAGGTGTTCTTCGTCGAGTTTTGCGGCGAGATCGAGCATTGCTCGCTGCTGGCCTGGGCGGGCCTCGGATGGTGCGATGTTAGCCACGGGTCGTTTGCCTGCTTTGAGCAGGGAAGCCTGGTGGGCTGAGGGCAAGAAACCGCTATTGAAGTTATCGAGGCCGCCTGGAGGGATGAGGCCGCCGTTGAGGACAAGAAACCCTGGGAGATCGCGGTTGAAGGATCCCAAGCCATAGCTGAGCCAAGCGCCCCAACTGGGCCTGCCTTGCAAGCCCGAGCCGGTGTGCAGGAAGTAATTGGCGCTGGTGTGTTCGGGGAATTTTGCGAGCATGCTGCGAACGACGCAGAGTTTGTCGGCGTGGCGTGAAAGTTCCGGAAAGAGATCGCTAATGGGCAGTCCAGACTGGCCACGGGGCCTGAACTTCCAAGGGGAGGCCAGAACCTTGCCCACATTGTTGAACTGGGTTGGATCTACCTTGAACAATTCTGACGGGCTGCGACCGTTATATTTGTCTAGCAAAGGCTTGGGGTCGAAAGTATCGACCTGACTTGGACCGCCGTCCATGTAGAGCATGATGATAGCCCTAGCTTTGGCTGGATGGTGGAGCCCGACCAGGCCGGAAACGGTCTCGAGTGATTTGCCCTGTCCGTTTTGGGCATTGAGCGCGGAAAAAGCCACTGCACCAAAACCTTGGGCGCACTTTGAGAGCATGGCCCGTCGGGTCTGGGGAATGGCCATACCGCTGCCACAGGGCCACAACTGAGTATTGCCAATCATGGTACGAGGCTCCAAGCCGGCGCGTCAGCGCAGGTAAATGAATTCGCGGGTGTTTACCAAGGCGTGGGCCAACGCAGCCAAACGCTCGACCTCGGGTGCCCCAGTAGCCCCCTGCCCTGAGAGAAACTCAGCCAAAGCAGATATTTCGATAGCGGTGGGTTGGCGCCCTAGAGCTGCAAAAGCCATTTGCTTGGCCCGGGACAATTCATCTGCGGGAGCCGGCAATTCTCGGGTGACCTTTGCTGCCCACTGCTTGCAGAGGTCGCTAACGAGCGGGTCATTCATCAAAACCAAAGCCTGAGCAGGCACATTGCTGGTGGTGCGTCTACCCATGGTTGAGAAGGGGGCCGGGGCATCGAAAGCAAGCATCCAAGGGGAGAGGAAGTTTCTGCGAACGCCCAAATAGATGCTGCGCCTGCCGGCTCCATCGACTGGGCCTTGGCCGGGCTTTCCGCGACCATCCTGAAAGTCGCCGATATGGGGAGGAACCGGTTCGCCAAACTGTTTTTCATCGAGGCGACCGGAGAAGGCGAGAAGGGAGTCGCGGATTTCCTCGCCTGAAAGCCTCTGGACACGAGCATGGCTGAGCCATTTATTTTCAGGATCTTTTGCCAGATCGGCAGGATCGCCTTTTGTGGCCATGGCGTAGGCGCGGGTGAGCACCAGTTCACGGATGATTTTCTTCAAAGACCAGCCTTTTGAGACAAAGTCATTAGCGAGGTATTCGAGCAAATCGGAGTGGGTGGGTTTTTCGCCTAGAACGCCAAAATTATCGACTGTTGGGACAATCCCCCTGCCAAACAGGTGGTGCCAAACTCGATTAATTGCCACACGGGGCACCTGAGGTGTCAGTTGCGGGTTGGTCATTTTCATTGCAAGCTGAAGGCGACCACTGCCCGAGGATGACAGGGGATTGGCATCAATAGCCTCGAGGAAGCGTCGAGGCACATCGGCCCCTGGGACCTTGTGGGAACCCCTTACAAAAACTTTTTCTTCGATGCCTGTGATATCAGCACAGGCAACGGCCAAGCGTGATGGCCCGGGAATATTGGCTTTCAAGGCGTTTTCAGCATCGCGCCAGGCAACCAGAGCCTTGGCGGTTTGGCCGGCTGTCGGCTCCAACAAAGCCAGCACGCGGTCGAGCAGGGCAGCCTCAGCATTCGTAAACGGGGTGTATTGGCCGCCCTGAAGGAATTGGAGCCAGCTTGCCACCAACCCTGGCCTGACTTGGGAAACGGGTTGTGGCGGGATATCGCCTTCAACCACCCTTAGAACGCGACATTTAGGATCATCTGTGGTTATTTCTAACCGGCTTGGCAGTCCGGTGTAGCGGGAGAGGTTGAGACTCAACCATTTGGGAGTATCGCCATGGTCAAAACTGGAGACCATTTCGCCATGAAGCGGCCCCATGACCATGACATGAGAGCCTGATGGCGCATAGACCCTACCCTTGCCCGAGAGTAGAACCTTTATCTGGCCGTTGCCAACCGTGAAGGTTGGGGTGATGAGCGTGTTTCCTGCCCTTGGATAGCTGAGGGAGCTGGGATCAAGCTGTTGGCCTGGGGCTATTTTGGGTTCGGGCCAGAAGGAATCGCGCTTGGCGGCGGTTTCGGTGTTCACCGACCAGCCAGACTTGGTCGCAGAAAGGCAAAGATCGCCTGCTTGTGCTGGGCCGGGCCCGAAGGAAGAACCATCTTGAAGCCATTGCTCTGGCAGCAGGCTGGAATAATTGACCAAGGTTTTGGTGTTGGCACTGGTTGCAGGCCCTGTTTTGGAACCTGAGGCCACCAGCAGGGCCAAAGGATCATCTGCCTTCAGATCGGGGGAGGCCGTCGCTTTCACCAGTTTTTCGAGCCATGCCTGATTGAGTTTATCGAGCGTGGCCCGCTGGGCTATGGCTGTACGGGCCTCATCTGAGTTGGCTTTGCCTTTGAACTTGGCGGCCAATTCGTT
>CAIWHS010000022.1 GCA_903912515.1 uncultured Planctomycetaceae bacterium | reverse complement strand
CAAACACCCCGCCCGCCCTTCCAAAGGCCACTGATCAGCGGCAGCAAGGATCGAAAGCCCCACCATCCGGTGGGCTAAACCCATAGGTGTAGGGACAGGGCTTTTCACCAACGGTGACAAACTGTCTGCGGTCAATACTACTGCCGATACCAAATAGCCCAATGAGTTCGAGTCAGGCTTTTCTGCAAGCTCTGCCAAGGGAATGCGTGTCTCTTCAAGGGGGTTTTGCACCCAGCGTATGATCATGGCCAGCGTGCCAGGCTCTGGCATCGCCTCGCCAAGAGACATCAATTGCGATTGGCAAATCGCCCCCCACCAGATAGCTTCGCGCGTCGATAACCATCCAGCAATCACCCGCACCGCATGCCGTGGATCTTCGCGCATCATCACCGGAATGCTCCGGTACGATTCAGTTGCGCACACCGCGGGGCTCAGATCCCGCACGCTACCCACGCGCCCATACGCCAAGGCTATGGGGGAACTGGGCAAAAGGACTGGCAGCAGGCTCATGGTTTTGCTTCTTCCAACCGTTGCCGCAGAATGCCCATCCGCTCAGCTAATAAGTCTTTGCGTACCTTCAATTCCTCAAATGCGCGCAGGCCCGCTTCAAATCGCGCCTCGCCGCCTTCCACCTCCAGCATGCCTTGATTGCCAATCGCCGCGAGTTTCCCCCGGATTAAAACCACCAAATTACCAATGGACTCCTGTTTTGCGGAGTCTTTCACACTACCCCGAAGCAATTCCAAATCGGCTTGCAAAGCAACAAGCGATGCCGCAAATGCTTCAAAACGCTTTACAATCGGTTCAACAATCTGCATCATGCCCTCCCGTCGTTGGAAGTATGGACCTGAGTCGGCAAATCCTCACCGCCAATGATTTGGCAGGTCGCTTCACCGTACTGTGACACGATTCCCTGGGCAGTCAGCCTGAGGCTGGTTTTGCCCACCCGCAACACAACCGAATCATCTGTCACAGTCACATGCCCGCCATCTTGCCCCATCGACAATTCCAATCCCTCATCCAAAAGCCGCACTGTCCCCGGGTTGGCAGAATTCCCGTACACCAACTGCACCCCTTCAGGGCAAACGCTCAACAGGGCGGTTTTCCCGGTTTTGGGTGTCGTAAGCAAAATGGCACTACCGTCACCGCCAGCACGCAAGGTAATGCGCCCGTCCCCGCCAGGTGAACAACCCAGGTTCAAAAAACTGTTTTCAGAGGCAAGCCGAACCGTGCGCGCATTAACACTAACAACACCGCCCCCGCCACCCTGTCCCAAGGCGGTGATATCCACATAACCGTCCGTGGCGGTTAACAAAATTCTGGTCGCAATCATCTCTTCAACCGCGCGACTGAAGGCAAGTGCCATTTTTTTCTCCATGCTGAAATTAATCTGCTAAATGGGGGGTCAAACTGCGTTCTGAAATAACCGCATACTGTCCAAAATGTTACCGCTGGTTTGGGCGAATTTCTCATCCAGCATCAACTGCAACAATTCCAGCCGCACCTGCTGATCACCCTCCAACTCCCCAGGCGTGGCTATCCCCGCTGCGGTCAGGTGCATCCGTTCATCCACCTCGGTTTCCAAAAGTGCCAAATCCTTTTCCAATCGGCTCAAACCTTCCTCCAGAATGGTCGTTTGAGCGAACAGGTTCACCACCCCATACATTTCCGCCTCAACCAGCCGGGCAAGGCCAACACCATGTTCTTCCAGCGAAGCGGTCACAGGCGATTCCCGTCCCCCCAGCTCAGAAAGCGTTTTTCGCCCCATTTGCCCCAAGGCCAAAAGGACTAAATGTTCCCAAATTTGCCCACCTTGCAACGGCTTGAAATGAATTGACCGATGCAACTCCATTGCGTCACTGCCCATTCCCCATGGTTTGTGCTCCCGTTCAATGTTGAAGGAAGGCTGCAAACGGTAAATCATCTCACCGTGCCGGCCAACACTCGATAACGGGTCTCCAACCATCAAGGGCGCTTCGTTCAACGATCGCAAGGTTAACAAATCGCCCAAATTGGCTTCGGGCACCATGGCATGAACCAATTCATCCCAGTCAGGTGCAACTAAATGTGCTGCTAGGGGGTGCCGCTTGCCGTTCATAGTAATGCCTTGTTGCAGGGTGTTTGGTGTCGCAATAGGTCAAGATCACGCTTCGTCTTCGCTCTCTAAAGGCTCTAGAGGCTTGCTGGCAGTAGGCCAATTTTCCCAAATATTGCCAATTTTGCGGGCCCGATTCTCTGACCCATCCATTTTAGGTTGAATCAGACCCAATAGTTGTTGGTGCAGCAGTTGCCCGCTGCGCAAATGAGGCAAAATTTTCGATCCTGACTGGGCACCATGCCGTGCATTCATCGCAGCCAGTCGCTCATGAGCCAACTCCGCTGGCGTCGATTTGCGCGGTTTCAAAGCCTCGGCGGCTCGCTGCGCAGTTGCCTCATCCAGGTTTTTCCGCGTTTGCGCCACTAGGGCGTCTATCTCAACATCCAGTTTTTCTTTTCTTGTTACCAACGCACTGAATTCGCCGCGTTGTTCTTCAATCTGCTGCAAAGTTGTCGCGACAAATGTGGGCAGCTCCCTCTGCGCATCGTCTCGGGCAGAGCGAAAAAATTCCAGAAATTGCTTCAACACATCTTTCTTCACAGGGTCGGTCTGACTGGCACAAGTCTCCTCAAGCTTTTCCTCAAGAGAATTGGCGCCAGCCATAAACTCCCCAAAGACCTGATTAAAATTTTCCAGCGGGCTCTGGCTCATGGTTGCCTTCTCAGTCTTCTTCCGAGTGTTTCACAGTGGATCAATTCCAACTACCCACATGCACATCAACTACCCACATTCACCATAGGGCCCTGAAGGTTAAGCATGCCATCGGCAGACTCGGTTGCCATCGCGCTGGAAAGTTGGCCGGTGGCATCAAAAGCCAGCGAGCCAGTCGGGCCGGAAACTGCCAAACCGCTCATACCTACCTCCAAAGAGGCCTCACCAGCCTCCAGCGTATGCCCCGCAGGCCCAAGTTCCCGACTGATAGGCCCCGAAGATTCGCAAACCCCCGAAGGCCCCACCTCCACCAAAGTGTCTCCCACACTGGTGGAGAGACCCTCGGCTGTCAGCGTGAGTGTGGCTGTGCCAACCTTCAGCGTGATCGAATCAGGAGTCATGGTCAGCATGCTGCCGGTCAGCGGGTTACCCAGGCTCAAAACAATTTGCCCATTCCCCAGTTGAATCGACCCAGGGGCTGTGGCCATGCCATTCGATAGCACCATGCCGGTGGGTGTCATGGCCAAAAAAGTGCCAAAACCGCTGCCGGGCGTGTTGAGCTGGATACATCCCTCATCTGCACCCGCACTCAGATTAATTCCGTTGCCGTTTTCACCACTCAACAAATTGATAAAAGCCCCTTGCCCATTCAGATTGATGTTCTGGGAAGCAACCGAAAAATTGGCATTCTCGCCCAAGGAACTCACACTAAAAAATCCATCCGTTGCCGTAAGAAAAACCTGGCTGGCATGGATACTTTCCGCAGATTCGTTGTAGGTATTGCCCATATTCACTTCCCTAAAAGAAAAATATTAAATGATCCAAGCTAGCAATAAAAACGGATGCGCTGATACAAGAACAATTGAAAACAAGAATACTGAATGCCTTGCTATGCAGGTGGCTTGAGAAAAGTAAGTCGGTCTTCGGCGTCCTGAAGCACTTTTTTAGCCTGAATTAATTCGATATTTAATTCACTTTGCTGTTTTTTTAATTTCTCAAGATCGTCTTCTAATGCATTGGTGATACAAGGTAATAAGGGGAACAAGCAATCTTGTAGCTCTGATTCTTTCACTGCAATTT
>CAIWHS010000021.1 GCA_903912515.1 uncultured Planctomycetaceae bacterium | reverse complement strand
GGGTGCTTTGGCTTCCCGCAGGCAAGTGGGCGGTGAAGTCGACCTCGGCGCCTTCGCTGCGGCCGATCCAATTGCGCTGCATCTCTTGGACGCTTGTGGGCCAATCGACACTGTTCAGGTCTTCTAAAAGGCGATCTCCGTAATCGGTTATTCGCAGCATCCATTGGCGCAGTGGCAGACGGATCACCGGGTGGCCGCCTCGTTCACTTTTGCCGTCGATAACCTCTTCGTTTGCCAACACGGTACCCAGAGCCGAGCACCAGTTCACGGGAAGCTCCGCCTGATAGGCCAGGCGTTTGCCATCTTTGTATTTGCGCACCGACGCGATGCCCTGAGCTTGAACCTCGGCCGGAATGGGCAGTTCGGCGATTGGGCGGCCCCTTTTGGCGGAAGTGTCGTACCAGGTATCATGCAACAGCAAGAAGATCCATTGGGTCCAGCGGAAATAGGTGGGGTCAGTGGTATCCACTTCGCGGTCCCAGTCGTAGCTGAAGCCCAGCATCTGGATCTGGCGGCGGAAGTTGTCGATGTTTTTTTCGGTGGTCACACGCGGGTGTGTGCCGGTTTCGATGGCGTATTGCTCGGCGGGAAGGCCGAATGCATCCCAACCCATGGGGTGCATCACCGCGAAGCCGCGCATGCGTTTGTAGCGGGCCAAAATGTCAGTCGCGGTGTAACCCTCGGGGTGGCCCACATGGAGGCCGGCCCCTGAGGGGTAGGGGAACATGTCCAAAATATAGTATTTGGGCTTCGTAGCAGTGCTACCGGAGGTGTCTGGGTCCGGGGTGCGAAAGGTTTTGTTTTTCAGCCAATAGTCTTGCCAGCGTGGTTCGATAGCGGCTGGATGGTAGCTAGGCATGGGGGTCGGCAATCCTGTTGCAAAAGAAGCTAATTGGTTCGTTCCCTGAAAAGCGGCTCCACCTAAAGGGTTTGGTGGGGCCATTGAATTTCATAGGCATATTTCAAGATTATAGGGGATACAAGGAGGGGTGTCAGGATGCCGAAATGGGCTCCTGGGGCTGGATTTTGGGTGACGAAACCAGTAAAAGAGGCTGGATTTTCCAGTAAGTGAGGGAACGCCAGAGCCATTCAACCGGGCCGAAACGAAAATGCTCCAGCCACCACGGGCTTATTGTCAGTTGGAATACCCAAATGGCAGCCACCAATGCGGCCAAACCCACCCTGGGGATGGTGCCATAAAACGCTAATCCATAACCCGAGAAAATAAACGAGCAAAGCAGTGAATCGAACAGATAATTGCTGAGCGCCATTTGGCCGGCGGCTTGCAGTCGCGATGCCAGCCAGTTGATCCGATTGGTTTTCCACAGCCAAAGGAGCGCGCTGGCATTTGCCAAGGTGAGCAACAGGCTGCCAATCCATTCCAAAGGCAAAATCATTCGCACCTGTGTGGCGACTGAGTTGCCACCTTGGGTTGAGAGGATGAGGGCCCACCAGGTCATGGGGATACCGATCACGTAAAGGCAAACAGTCCACAAGCCATAGCTCTTGGTTGTCCAGTTGCCAGTGAAAAAGCCCAATTTCATGAGTGCCATGCCCAAAACCATGGGCCAGCCTAGTGCCAAAAAGCCAAGCACAATCAACTCGGCCAATTGGGCCCAGATTAAATCCCAAAAGCGTTCAACCACTCCTTCTGAATAGGTTTGGGTGCGCTGCTTTCGGATATCGAGGGTAACCAAATCAGGACGGGGGCCGCGTTTACGCATGGCGTCAAGGGCCCTGTAACCTGCAAGAAATTTGGCGTCTAGCCAGTACAGTTCATCTTTTTCCGGTTCGACGGCAGATTCCTGGGATGCGGAATTGTCTGGAGAAGTGGGCGGGTTTTCCGCTGTTTGTTTTTCTATGGCTTCCAGGTTTTGCTCGACCGCGCGGCCTTTTTCCTTCACCCATTCGATCACATTTGGGGCGAACCAGGCGATTGCCAAGGGGGTTAGCAACAGACCCAAGCCCAAGGCACAGAGCCAACGGGCGCGCAGCTTTCGCAGCGGATATAGCCACAAGCCGATGGCCGCGTAAGCGAACAGTATGTCGCCAGTCCACAGAAGGTACCCGTGGGCCGCGCCGAGTACCAAAAGCCAGAACATTCGGCGGTAATGTAGCCAGCCCGGGCGATTTCGCTTGCCTTTGGAGTGGTCGGCCATGAGGATCACGCCGGCCCCGAACAGCATGGAGAATAGTGTGCGCATTTTGTTGTCGACCAGCAGGTCAGCAAAGGCATATTCGTACAGGTCGGCGTCGCTGCTCACGGCGCACCAACGCAAATCACCTAAGGCGTATTGGGGTTTGGGTTCCAGTTCCCTTTGTTTGCGGTTTTTGTCTTTCTGCTTTCGGTTAAAGTCTTTTTCGGCCTTGGCGATTTCTTTGTCGCGGATTTCGGGGTCGGGCACTTCGCCTATGGATTGCAGTGAGTAGTAGGGGAAGGTGACGCTGGTGTAGGCGCCACCAGGCCAGGCGAAATTGACAATATTCATGAGCAAAATGCCGCATAGGGCAAAACCGCGCAGTAGGTCCATCGCGCCTAGGCGTTGGTTGGCGGAAACGGGTTGGGCAGGGACCAGATGGGGAGGGGGTGGATCTGCTTGGGGGGCAGCGGGTGCCGGAATAGATTCAATCATTCTCGGCATCCGCCAAAAAGGTTTAACTTGGGAACCATGCCATTATGCTATGGGATTGGTGTGTGCCAAAGGGGGGGGTGGGTTTGGGCTTGGTGCATTGTGGCCCATGCAATTGCCAGCGTCGCGTGCGGCACATGGAGTGGTTGATTGGGCAAACAGTCTTTGATTTTAATGGTTTTGTCTGTTGATGACATGTTGGGGATGCTTGATTATCAAGAACGGTTTGGGATCGAATTCGTTTGCGCTGATGCTGAGTGGGAAATAGATTTTTGTTGCCAGGCTGGGTTTGGTGAATTTTGATTTATAGGGAAGTATGGACGTTGATTGGAATGAGGTGTATTGAGATGGGTTTCAAAGAGTTTTCGAATAAAGGCTTGAAAAGGCCTGCAAGCTCGAACATCGTTTGGGTTGTTGCATTTGTTTTTATTGGAGTTCTCTTTTTGCTATGGCATCGTGGGTGGATGCCGCTGTGGGTGCCCCTGGGGCATGTGGCCTCCAGCCTGTTGGCGTTCATCCTGTATTGGATCGATAAGGCCAAGGCGCGCAACAACCAATGGCGCATTTCGGAGAAAACCTTGCACCTTGTTGAGTTTTGCGGGGGTTGGCCGGGGGCACTGATTGCCCAACAATGGTTGCGCCACAAGAATCAAAAGCCTGGGTATCAGGTGGCTTTTTGGTTGATTGTGTTGGTGAATGTTTCCCTTTTAAGCTTGTGGCTTTGGAAGGGGTATCCTGACCCTAAATTGTTCACACATTATTTGGGACTTGGGAAGGCACCGGGAGGTGATGGTTTTTAGTGATCTTTTGCCCCAATTTTAACGTATAAACGGTGGGTGGCCCAATTACATGTCACCGGCCGCCCCTCAATATTGGGGGTTTTCACCATGATGGATAAAGCTCTTAGGCGGATGCATCAAAGACGGGCCAAGTTGCGTTCCCAGCGCCGGCTCAAAGTGCTTTTTGGTCCGAATCCTGAGTTTCTGACCAGCCGCGTCATTGGCATTCATGCCAAAACTCCCCGAGCCTGTTCTTGTTACCTGTGTGGCAATCCCAGACGGTTTTTTCGTCAGGTGACGCGGCAGGAAAAGGTGGCCGCGTTACTGGATTAACCCCCAAAGGATGAAGACGCAGGTTCCATGATAAACCCTTGGCTGCCCCAAGGCATAGCCAAGGGTTATCATGAAAGACCAATTACTTGCGCAGGAAAAACGCACCACGCACCGGGGCCGGCAATGGGCTATTGGCACCTTTTACGCTCTTCCAAATGATCTCGTTGAAAACCAAGTCATCGGCGGCGTCTTCCACCGCAAGGTTCAGGGTCATGGATTTCTTGGCACCCCAGGCGGTGGCCTTGTTTTTCTCGTTGAGATCCACCCCCGGCTTCAGGGCCGTGTAGGGGGTGGCATCGGGGGTGTTTTTGAAGGCGGCGTACATCGGCCGGGCGGCCGCGTCGAACTGGCTCATCGGCTTAAGGCCCAGAATCAGTTCCATGGTGCGCAGCATGCTACTGGTCGAATACATGGTGCTGTCACGGCCCCGGCCCTTGGTGAACGGGCTCACGCACAGGGCGACGCTCCGGTGGGCATCCACATGGTCTGGCCCGGTTTGGACATCATCCTGGATGACGAACACTGCCATCTCCTTCCAAAACTTCGACTTGCTGAGGCCTTCGATCACCATGCCCAGCGCCATGTCGTTGTCAGCCACCATCGAGGTGGGGGTGATGGAGCCCGGGCGTGTGCCGGCGGTGTGGTCGTTGGGAAGCCGGACAATGGTCAACTGGGGATATTCGCCTTTCTGTTCGAACTCGGCCAATTCCTTCAGGAACCGGTTGGCCCGGGTTACATCGGTGATGTCCAGGTTGTAGTTGGGGTAATACGGGTCAAAGTGCCCTTCCAGCGCCTTCACTTTCGCCTTGGACGGGCCGCCTGGGGCATCGCCGTCACCGATCCATTCGCCGTAGCTTCGGTAGGTGACGCCCGCCTCGGCGGCGCGGTCCCACAGGTATCCGCCGGCTGGCCGGGCGATGGGATCCTTGTTACCCTCGGACGGGTAGAACCCAAACTTCTTCAGCGGGCTGCCGCGGTACGATTGGGGCCAGGCTTTTTCCACGAAATCGGTGGCATAAGCGGCCATGGTCCATTCGTGGCCGTCTGCGGAAACTTCCCCCTCCACATAGGTGTTGTCCAGCAAGACATAGTCTCGCGCCAGTTTGTGGTGGTTGGGGGTGATTTTTTCAGGGAAAAGGCAGAGGCTCTTTTCGCCATTGCCCTCGGGCATGTCACCGAAAACCTGGTCGTAGGTTCGGTTCTCCTTGATGATGTAGACGCAATGGCGGATCGGGCTCGACTCACCGATCTTGGCCGGCACCGGGTTACCTTCCGGCCGGGAGAGCACAGGCTGAAAGTCTGCCTTCAGTGGGCTGGCAGCGTAGGCCTTGCGGGTCCATTCCTCCATCAGCGCGGGCTCGGGCCGCGGAACCACCTGCAGGCTCCCCGGGAAAAGTCCGGCGATGTACTGGCGGATGGGCAACTTGGTGTCGCGGGGTGCCGGGTTGGGCCCGCCCGGATTGGCCTTGGAGGTCAGGCCCTTGCCGTTGGCGATCAACACCTGCCCCGATGGGGTGAACCGGACGCTCGTCGGGTACCAGCCGGCCGGGATAAAACCCAGCGATTTGGCCGAGGCGCGATCGGTGATGGAAAACAGGGCCACATTGTTCGCGTCAGCGTTCGCCACGGCCAACAGAGCGCCATCCTGCGACATTGACAAGCTGCTCGGGGTGTTACCGTTGGGCGAGCCTGGGTGAAGCGCGCAGTTGATGGTCTGGATCGCCTTGCCAGTCTCCAGGTCCACAACCACCACCTTGGTGGAATTTGCGCATGACACATAAAGTGTCTTTCCGTCCGGATGGAGGTTCATCTCCGTGGGATGGCTGTGCCCCAGTTCCCACACCGCCTCGATCTTCCCGTCATCCAGATCGATCTTCGCGATGGATGATTTGCCCCACAAACTCACAAGAACCGTGTCCTCGTCCAGGGGCAGGGCAGCATATGGCAGGGTCTGATCCCCAGTTTTCACCCGAACCGGTGCCTTGGCCCCCGAGGGATCAACCAAGGCGACTTCATTGCCCAACAACCCGCACACCGCCAGCATGCCCCCCTTGGGCATCTCGGCGATTCCTGCGGGAATGAAAGTCTCCTTCACATCCACCACCTGAACCACCTTGGGCTTGCCCAGGTACCCGTTGTCAAACGGATAACCCAGCACCGTCTCCCTTTCCGCCCCGCTAACCCAAAGGGTTTTCCCGTCACGGCTGAAGGACATCCCATGAAAAGACTGTGGAAGGCTCACCCGGGAAACCACCTTGGGAGGACCACCGCTCAGCGATGCCACCACCACTTCGTGCTCCCCGTAGCCCGTGTGCAGGATGGCGGCGAACTTGGCGTCCTGATGAAGCGCGATTTGGACGGGAAAATCCCCCAGCCCCAAGTGGCTGCCCACCGGGTTCAGCTTCCATTGGTTGGGTAGTTGGATCTCGCCTGAGGGAAGTAGTCCGGGGAGCACGGTTTGCTGCTCGGGAACAGCCTGATTGGGCAGATGTAAGGCCATGCCTAGCAAAGCTTTGTGCAACAACATTAAGGTTTCTCCTTGCGGTGTGGAAAGTCTTGTTCAGACTAAGCTACGAAAGCAGTAACTCTCGAGCTTTAAAAATGCATGAAGCTTTGGTGAGGAATTTATTGGCGGACTGGTGAATTGGTTCTGGTTCGGGGCAATTCCCTGCCGTATGCTGTGCTTTTCGATGAGTTGATGAGTGGAATGGTTGCCATACGATCCGGTGGGATCACAAGGCTGGGGAGTTATAATGATGCGAGATTTCTCCTGGATCCTGAGGGGCGTGGCGGTCGGGTTTATCGGTTGGCAGGCCGGTGGCTTGGGTGCGGCTGAACCGTGGGGCCAATGGCGGGGACCCCGCCATGATGGCACCAGCACTCAGGAGCGCATCCCTTTAAAATGGAGCCCCAACGAAAACTTGCTGTGGAAAATCGATCTGCCCGGCCCTGGCTATTCGACCCCCGCTATTTGGGACAATAATATTTTCCTGACCTCGACGATGGGGCAGGACCTTTTGTTGGTGTGCTATGGCACCAACGGCCAGGAAAAATGGCGAGACATCATTGGCAAGGGCAATTCCAACGCCCGTGTGGATGAGGGGAATTCTGCCTCTGCCTCACCCAGCACCGACGGGAAGCATGTGTGGTCATTTGTCGCATCGGGCGACTTACATTGCCATACTGTGGATGGGAAACGGGTGTGGGCCAAGAATTTGCAGAAGGAATATGGCAAATTCAATATCCAGTTTGGCATGCACAGCACTCCGATCCTAAATGAGGGCAAGCTGTACTTGCAGTTGTTGCACACCGGCGGCCAGTGGGTCATCTGCCTAGACGCGGAAACCGGCAGTCAGGTCTGGAAGGTGGAGCGCCCCAGCGATGGCCGAGACGAATGCCCGCACTCCTATGCGTCCCCCACGCTTTGCCCCAAAAGTGAGAAGAACCCCGAGGCCTACCTTATCACCCACGGGAATGATTACACGGTGGGCCATTCCCTAAAGGATGGTTCCGAACTCTGGCGGGTCACCAGTCTCAATCCCAAGGAAAAATACAACAACACGCTCCGTTTTGTTGCCAGCCCCGTTGCAAGTGGCGGACTGGTGGTGGTGCCCACCGCCAAGAACGGCCAAGTGGTCGCCATCAAGCCGGATGCCAAGGGAACTTTCGGTCCTGGGTCACCCAATGAGGTTTGGCGAAAACCGTCAAACACTCCGGATGTGCCCTCCCCGCTGGTCCTCGATGGTCTTGTTTACCTTTGCCGGGAGAACGGGACCTTGATCTGCCTGGATGCGGTGACCGGGGCCGAAAAATACCAGGAGCGCACCACGCCGGGCCGTTTTCGCGCCTCACCGGTCAGTGTGGCTGGCCATATTTTGCTCACCAACCGGGACAAGGGAACGGTAACCGTGGTGAAGGCCGGGCCCAAGTTTGAAAAGGTTGCAGAAAACACCTTGCCGGATATTCTTGCAGCCTCACCCGCTATCAGTGGGCCCAGAGTTTACTTGCGGGGTGTTAAAACCTTGTGGTGTGTGGGTGAAGTGACCAGATAATTTACAGGTGGCAGCGGGGTATGGTGGGGCAGTTTGCGCAGGCCTGGGACAGGATTGTGCAGAGGGCCCCATTGGCCCCTTGTGCAGTTGCTTTCTCATTGGGAATTTTTTTGGGTGAATGGTCCACACTACCTGTTTGGGCCGGGCTTGTCCCGGCCTTGTTTTTTTTAGGATTGATATGGCGATTGCCCGGGTGGCGGGTGGCGCTCGTTCTGCCTGCTTTGGTGTTTTTGGGGCAGGCTTGGCGAGCCGATGCGATGCAGGTTGGTACCAATGGCCTTGCCCGCATCGCTAACCAAACGCCTGTGCCTTGTCGGTTGGAAGGGGTTGTGGTTGATGGACCTTGGCTTTTGGATCCGCCATTGGGTTTGGCTGGAAATGAACGATGGGCCCAAGGTGCAAAGCGGGCTGAATTTATAGTTTTGGCAGAATCGATGTGGGTGGAAGGATTTTGGCGGCCGATATCGGGCCGGGTGCGGGTGACTCGGGAGCTTTCATTCGCAGAAGCTTTTCCCGGGCGCAAGCTACAAATGCTGGGATTGTTGAAGGCGATTTCGGCACCCATGAACCCGGGTGAGATAGACCTTCGCACCTTGGCCTTAAAGCAAGGAATTCAGGCGGAACTTCGGTTGGAGGGGACCCAGAACGAGGATGGAAGCCCCGCGGATATGACTTTGGTTTCGAAATGGTCATGGCGACCTGAGTGCTGGTTGGCGGCGATGCGGGTCTGGGGTGCGGAGCGCTTGAGGAAATCGGTTGAGCCCGATGTGGCGGAGTTAGCCGCTGCTTTGGTGTTGGGGGATACGCGTCAGGTCGATCGCCCGGATTGGCTGCTTTTTCAGCGGACGGGGGTGGTGCATGTTTTGGCCATTTCTGGCCAGCACTTGGTTTTGGTCGCTTGGGCTTGCTTCTTGTTGGGTAGGGTTCTGGGCTTTCGCACCCGACAAGTGGTGTTGGTGGTAGCCATTTTGGTGCTGATTTATGCCTTGGTGACGGGTGGCAGGCCTCCAGCTTTGCGCGCGGCTATTACGGTGCTCTCGGCTGCGGTTGCCTGGCTTTCCAGAAGGCCACCATCGTTTGTCAACTGTTTGGCCCTCAGTTGGTTGGTGGTGGCTATTTTAATGCCAGCCGATTTAGGAAGCACAGGATGTCTACTGTCTTTTTTTGCGACAGGACTATTGCATTGGGCCACGCGCGCATGGTGGCGTGAACAAACCGAGGAAGAAGAGGCCTATGAAAGGGCGGTGGAATTGAGCCGACCCGGTTGGATCAGTTGGCTGATTGGCAGGGGTCGAGAGGTTGGCGAAGCGTATCGGGTCAATCTGATAGTGTGGCTGGGTTTGACTCCGCTGGTTGCGGCCCGTACCTACATGGTCAGTTTGGTGGCAGTGGTGGTTGGGCCACCGGTGGCATTTCTGGGTGGCTGGGCTTTAGGTTTTGGTTTTTTGCTGTTGTTGGCGGGACCAAATCTGCCTGTGATTTCCGCTCTTTTGTCTTTGGGCACCACTTGGGCTTTGCGAGGCTGCCGCTGGTTGGCTTGGTGGGGTGAAAGTTTGCCTGGTGCCTGGTTTTCAACTCCAGGACTTGGGATTTTTTGGCTGGTAATTTTTCACTTGGTGCTTATGGGCGGTTTGGTTGGCCTATGGCCTAATATCCGTTGGCGCTTGGTTGTTGGTTTGGCAATTTCTTTTGTTTTGTTCCCGTTATTGCCAATGAAGCAGTGGCTGAATCCGGTTCAGCCAGGTTGGCGCTGTGCGTTTTTGGCGGTTGGCCATGGGAGTTGCGTTGTTTTGGAACTCACCGATGCAAGCGGTGGCAGGCGCGTGGTGGTTATGGATGTCGGTGCCGTTTCGGGTGATGGTGTGACCCGGCGAATAGTGGAACCTTATTTGCGTCACCGAGGAATCAGTATGGTGGACGACCTTGTGATATCCCACGCTGATCTCGACCACTATGCGGGGGCTTTGGAATTGGCAGACCGGGTCAGAGTGAAGAAGGTATGGGTAGGCCCTGGGTTTGCTGAAAAGCGCAACAAATCAACCGCGATATTGTTAGAAGGATTGAAGCAAAGGCAGCTATCTCCCGCCTTGTTGCATGCGGGCTTGGCGCTTCGGTGGGGGGAGACAGAAATTCGGGTAATTCACCCCCCTGCGGATTATCAGCCCCTGCCCGGGGCCGGCAGCAACGAATCAAGTTTGGTGCTCTTGGTTCAAGGGCCCCAAGGTTCTGCTTTGTTACCCGGTGACCTTGAAAAGACTGGCACAGATCAGGTTTTGCAAGCGGGCTTGCCTCCGGTAGATGTGCTTTTGGCGCCACACCATGGGAGTCCTGCGGCACTGACCCGGCCATTACTTGCCGCTACCAAGCCGAAACTACTGGTGGCGCAACAGGGTCAGCGCGATGCCAAATTACCGGTAGGTGGTTTTTTAGCTTGGTCAACACGGGAAAAGGGGGCGGTGGAGGTGGAAGTCAACGGCCAAGCAATGATTGCCAAGGCTTTTGTGACCGGGGAAGTGGAATTGTTGTTGAAATAAAATGCACCCGCGCGAAACCGCGGGTGCATCCGGTAAACAATTTTGGCCTTAATCAGGCTGTGAATTGTGTCGTTATTTGCTGATTAGGCATGCATCGAATATTGGTCAGCAGGTTGGAGATGGCTTTACTTCATGAGCCTTCTGCTGACCAATCCCGACTGGTTTAGGTAGGCGATGGAACAGTAACGAAGTTGTTACCGCCAACCACGCCGTTGACGCTATCGCTGATGAACATGGAGTCGATCAGCGCAAGGTTGTTGTAGTTGAAGGCGTTAAGTGTCCCTTGGGCACCAGGGCCCGAGGCGGCTAGGATATCTAGATCACCGTCAGCATCTATGTCGTTGACCGCAACGCGGACTCCGCCCAAGAAATTCATGTCGAAAGCATTGAAAGTCTTTTTCAATTTGCCTTCCAGGCTGAAAACTGCCACCTGTGGTGATGTTTTGCCATTGGCGGCACCAGTGATGATTTCCATTTGGCCGTTCTTGTCCAGATCTGCGGCGGCCACATACAGGCCGTCCGGGCAGTTGGCTGGCGGGAAGGCGTAGAAGCTGGAGACCGCGTTGGTGTAGTCATCCAGCAGGAAGCTCACCACATGGCTGTTGATGGTTGAGCCCACCACCACATAGCTGGTGCCGTCAGCAAGAGGGGAGGACAGTGCCACTCGCACACCACCCTTGTACTCCTCGGAGAACGCGTAGAAGGCGCCCTTGGAGTAGCCGTCCACCGCGTCGAACACGCTCACCGCGGGGGCTGTGCCGGCACCGGCGCCGCACAAGATCACCGTGGTCTGGTCGCCGTTCAGCTTAGTCACGCCACCTGCGACCGTCACGCCGCCCAGGAACTTCGGGTCGAAGGCGTAAAAGCTCAGCGCTACCCGCCCGCTCAGGGCATCCACCACCAGCACATGCGGCACGCTGGGACCGGCAACAGACACCACGATGCTGTCAGGCTTTGCGTTGCCCGAGCGGGTCAGTGTGTTCACATTCAGCGGCCCTGTGTAGCCAGGGAACGGCGTGATCACCTGGTACTGGCCGTCGTCGCTCCAGATTCCCACCTTGCCGTCGCCTAAGCTGGCAACCAGACTTCCGGCACCCAGACTGAAGGGCTGGGCCAAAACCGGGCCTGTGGCCGGCGGCACAAACCGTTCGCGGGTCAGGACCACATCGTTGCCATCCCCGCCCTCGTAGCTAATCACCCAGTCTTGTCCGTTGATGGTCAGGGGCGCGCCTTCGGGCAGGTCGTTGAACGTGCCACTGACGAAACCCGTAGAGCCCTGGTTGTCAATCAGGGTGATTTGGTCGCCAAGCAATGCGATGAAACGCGGATCTGCGGTGATGTTTAGTTGCGAACCTTGGAGTAGTAGGCTCGGTGCGCTACCAAAGTCGGTCAGCACTAATTGGCTATGCTCGCCGGGCAGGAGGCCGCGCACAACAATGTCCAGCGCGCTACCAGATTCAAATATCGCACTGCCGGCCGTCAAGGTTGCCGCACCAGCCAGGGTTGGGAAAACCGTCCCCTTCACATTCGCGATACTGCCGACCTTTCCGTTACCTAGTAACCAGCCGGAAAGGACCCTTATGTTCCCGGACACCTCACCCATAATCTGCACATTGGTACCGTGGGAGGTCAAGCCGCCCGAAAGGTTGTTCACGCCGTTCAGGTTCAGCAATCCGCCTTCCCACTGGTTGGCCCCGGTGCCGCCGCCCAAGTTATTCAGGCTGGCACCTTCGCCAGCAACCAAGTCGTAGGTCCCGGCCTTGATCGATCCCGTCTGACTGATGTTTCCAGGGGTTTCCAAAGCCAAGCCTTCGGTCACAGTGACAGAAGCCAAGTTGATATCGGCGCTGTTGACGATCATCGCGCTGTTCGCGTTCAGCGTGATCGCGCCGGTGATGGTGTTGTCCGGGTTGGGCAGCGACACATCTTGGGCGGTGATGGCCAGGGAGCCACTCACGCTCAGAAGGTTGGACTGGTAAAGGTCGCCCGGGATGTTGATCGTAAGCCCGCTGGTATGCACCAGGCCCAGATCCAGATATCCGGTGTCTTGAACTACTACTTGGCCGCCCATCATGTTCAGCACACGCAGTCGGTTGGTGGCATCGTCCAGAGTGATGGCAGCCGGACCGGTCTGGCCGAATGCCGACAGGTCGAGGACATCCGCGGTCAGCGCACCGCCGCTCTGAGTGATGGCGCCCCCGGCCCGCAGCTTGAAGCTGCCTACAGTGCTGGGCAGCAGGTTCACCGCCCCTTGGCTGACGATATCTGCACTGTCAGCCACCAGGGCGATGGTGGGCAGGCTGTTCTTGGCGTTTGTCAGGGTTACCGTATCGGTGCCAGCCTGGATATCCAGCTTGCCACCCACGGTCACCGGGTTGATCTGGTCCACCCCAGCCGGGGCGATCAGGGTCAGGTCGCTTGTTGCGGTGGTGGTGTCCAGCAGAATTTGGCTGGTGTTCAGCAGGGTGATGTTGGTAGCCGAGGCTTCGATGTTGCCCACCAGCACATTGCCCGGCGCGTCTAGGGTGATGTCACCAGTGGCTTCCAGAATCATGTTGCCACTGACATTCAGGTAGCCCTGGCTATTGTCCTGGCTGATCGACCCGTCGGTGACGAGGCTCATCAGGATGGAGGCGTTGCCGGCGGCCAGGATCAAGTCGCCTGTGGCGGTAACATCCACGATGGTGCCATTGAAGTAGGTCGCCCCGTTGAACTGGCTGGGGGTGCCAAAGTTCGTGAAGTCGATGTAGCGACCGGCGTCGAAGGAGTGGATGTTGGCCGCCCCGCTACCGAAGGTGTTGCTGGCCCCGAAAATGTCCTGGCCCGCGTTCACGGTGGCGTCGCCGGTAGAGACGACGCCCAGCAGCGTCACGGTAGCCAGCGCGCTGACTTCCAAGCCGCCTGCGAGGGGGGAGTTTTCGATCGTCACATTGTTCTGATCGGCAAGGACCAGGTTGTTGGCGTTCGTACTAAGTGTGATGAAGTCGTTGTGGAGATCCGGAAGGATCACATCAAAACCGGCCGCGTTGATGGTAGTCACCGCGCCGGGGGACACAACCTGAACCGGTCCGGACTGGGTCAGATTGCCACCCACGGTCAGGGTGAAATTACCCTCGTCGATCTGCACGCCGCTCAGGGTCAGGGCGCCGGACTCCACCACTGTTGCCGAATCTGCAACCACCGTCAGCGTGCCGATGGTGTTGCCGGCGTTGTCCAGAGTGACGGCGCTGTACGAGGTGATATTCAGATCGTCGACATTCAGTGCGCCACTCTGGGTGACCGCGCCGGTCGCGAACACATCCATGTCGGCCTGGATGGCCGAGGTGCCCAGGTCAATGGCTCCGGCTGCGGCGAGCTTTGCCCCGTTGGCGATCACCGAGACCGGACCGGTGCCGAAACTGTTCAGTGAGTTGGTCAGAACAACATTTCCGGTTCCCGCGTTCAGGGTAGTCAAACCATTCACGTCCAGAGGGCCGCTTTGGGTGATGTCTCCGCTGGCGAAGGAGGTGTTCACCGTCAGGTCACCATTGGCGATGCCACCGCCCAGGATAATGTCGCTCTTGCCGCCCAGGGACACGCTGTTGCCACTGAATGTGACAGTGCCGGTAAACACATTCAGCGGGTTGCTCAGGACGATGTCACCCAGGCTGTAGAAGTTGGCGTTGCCATACACCTGAACAGCATTCTTGCCTTGGGTGATGTTCCCGATAACGCCATTATTGTCGGTGTAGAGGTTGAGGTTTCCGCTAATCAGCGCGCCGTTGAACTCGACGCCGTTTTCCGTGTACAGCGTCACATTGTCGCCATACACCTGCAGCAGGCCGATGTCATTAGCGGCGTTCATGTTGATGCCGCCGTACGCCTCCAGGTAGGTCAGGCCACCCACCTGTGTTTTGCTATAGAAGGTTTGGCTGATGCTGCCACCCGCGATGTTCAATCCGCCGGTCACCATCAACATGCCGTCATTCAGGTTCACATTACCAACGGAATACAGCGACACCGATTGGAATTCCGTTCCGATGTCAGTATTGAATCCGATGTCAATGGTCTGGCCATCCACCTCGAGGGTAGCACCAGGGTTGGTGGGATAGACGCTCCAAAGGGACACCGCACCACCGCTCGTCAGGGTTCCCTGAAGGTTTGTCGACAGGGTGTTCCCAGACACCGATTGACGGTTGAAACCATTCGTGATGCTTGTGACATCGTCGTCATTGTCGCCAATGGTTAGAAGCAGATTGGCGGTTGTCAAAGGCCCGCCGATGGAGTTCTGGGCACCGAGGATTTGGACAACATAGTCCCCGGCGCCGGTTGCCAAATATCCAGGCACTGTCAAATTATCTAGGAAGTCAATTTCCGCCCCGCTGGAGGTCGGGGTTTGGATGTTCAGGTTCTGGGCGTTCACAGCAGCGAAGGTCGAGAATCCGGCAAAGTCGGCCAGTACCAAGTTGTTGATGTCCGTGATGGCGCCTGTTGCGACAAGGTTGCCGTTGCTTGCCAAGTCGAGGTTCCACCCGGCCCCGTCAAGTGTCCCATCCAAGACAATTGCCACGGTCCCGTACAGGGCCACATTGTTCGTTAGATCGATGGCGCCAAACAGTTCGATGCCACCGCTGGCATTGATGTTTGCATTGAGGTGAATCTCATCCGATTCCACTAACAGATCGCCACCAAGGTCGGTTTCGCTGAAGATAGTTGTGGTCTTGCCACCCACGATTAAATCGTTCACCAGGGAGGCGACCCCACCGGTGCCGAATCCACGAAGGTAGCCCAGCTCCACAGTGCCACCTGTGCCAGCGTCAACTTCCAAGTTGTTGGTCGCGCCCTTGGTGGCGAAGATGCCTCGGGTTCCGCCCGTGATGGTGACATTGCCCCCGGCGGGCACCGCACCGGCACCCGTGGTGTCGATCAGGATGTTCGCACCATCCACCTGCACCGCGTCATCAATCAGCACATCCACGCCCGCGGTTACGATATTCGCCGAGAGCACGGTGGTGGAGCCCGAGCCATTCACATACAGGCCCAGATTATTCGTGTCGCCGCCGGTAACGGTCAGCAGGCCGTTCACCAGCACCTTGCCACCGCCACCATTGTTGACCAGGTACAGCGCGTTGACGCTGTTCAGCACCCCGGACACGATCGTGCCGGCGTAACTGTTCTGGCCGATTTGTACATAGTTGACATCGGTGGAAAAAGTGTCGAATTCGTTCTGGCTAAGGGCCAGGCCAGGTTGCAGGGTTCCAGCCGCCGAACCAAGGAAGGTTTTGGTGGTCGGGCTGAAGGGGGCCAGCAGGTAACTGCCACTTCCACCCACCCGAGCGGCAAGGTCGATCGTCACATCATCCGCAATCAGGCTGGCCAGGTTGCCCGATTCGCTGGTGTAATTGGCCCCGTTCAGCTCAATGATGTCTTTCTGGCTGGTGACGCTGCTATTCCTGCTGAAGGTCACCGAACTGCCAAGCCCGCCCAATTCAATGCCACCGTTCAACGCCACGATGTCGGCGTCTACCGCCGAGGCGTTCAGGAACGAGGTGTCGAAAAGCCCTGTGTCTAAAATCAGGGCCTTCTGGTTCTGAAGGAAGCCCAACAGGGTGATCGAATTGCCGTTGCCCAAATTGTTGGTGTCGAGCAATGTTTCGGAATTCAGGCTGACTTCTGTCAGGTAGATGGGGGCATTGTCGGTGCCGATCAGGCCACCCAGGCTGGTGGGAACAGAAGTGATGATACCCTGGTCCACCTGGATCAGGTCATCGATGCTGTTGCCCAGCATGACAGAGCCGCCAGTTGTGAAGCCGATTTTCAGGCTGTTCAGGTTTGTCAACGGTCCGGTGAGTTCCAGATTGGGGCTGAGAATACTCCCGTTGAAGCTGGCTATGTCCGCCAAAAGGCTGCCATCAATCGATACATCACCGTTGGTGATGGACAGGAAGGTACCCGAAAGGTTGGTTTTGGTTCCGCTCAGGAAGCTGATGCCGCCGTAGCCTTGATTCAGGGTCAGGTCGATCTTGATACTGGCCGTATCCAAGCTACCCGCGGTGAACTTCAGGTCATTGGTGGTTCCGCTAGTGCTGGTCTGCGAGTTGTTGATCGACAAGCCACCGGCGAGGTTGGTGGTGTTGATCCGGTCGGTCAGGTTTCCGCTCAATACTGCGGATCCTGGGGCGGGTACGAAGAATGGGGTTTCGCCCGGCTTGCTGAGGATAAAGCTGGTGGTCCCGCCCGACTCAATCATCTCCAGGCTCACATTATCAGCGAGCGAGATCGAAAGCTCGCCGGTGACGGAGTTGTAGTCATACATGCCACCGGTTGGCTTCACCACCAGGGTGAAATTCTGGAAGGCGTCCGGGCTGATTCCGTTGCTGGATTGAACCGTGAATGAGAAGGTTCCAAAAATGCCCGGGGTGACCGTGCCGCTCAGCAGGCCCCCCGCTGAAAGGGTTAGGCCGCTAGGCAATGCGCCCGCTGTGACCGAATAGGTGAAGGTGGCCGGATACCCATCGCTGGTGAAATAGAACGGCACACCGTTATTGAACGGCACGCCATAGAAAGTCTCGGCGTTGTTGACATTCGTGAACTCGGGCGGCTGGTTCACGATCAGCGTGAAGGCCTGATTATCATCGGGATTGATACCATTGCTCACCGTCACGGTGAAATTGTACTGACCACCGGTGCCGGCGGCTGGGGTACCACTCAGTAGGCCGGTGGACGAAAGGGTCACGCCTGCTGGAAGGGTGCCGTTGGTGGACCAGGCAAAATTGGTCGGGTAGCCGGTGGCGGTGAAGCTGAAGTTGCCGGGGTCCCCGGTCTTGAAGGTGGCGGTGTTCGCGCTGGTGATGATCGGCGCCTGGTTCACGACCTGGCTGATGGCGGGGCTGATGCTGCCGTTGAAATTGCCGCTACCCGCGTAAACGGCTGTGATGGAGCCGACCCCGGCCGGGAGAGCGCTGGAGCTAATGGTGGCCAAGCCAGAAGCGTCCAGCGTGGCAGTTCCGAGCAGGGTCGAATCACGGAAAAAATCCACGTTTCCATCCGCGACTCCAGCACCCGGGGCGACGGTTGAAACCGTTGCCGTGAAAGTCACGCTGTTTCCGAAAAGCGAAGGGTTGAGGTTGCTGGCTACCACCGAAGTGGTGCTGGCCTTGTTGACAATCTGGGACAGGTTGTTGCTGGTGCTAGTTGTGAAGTTGGTGTCGCCGGCATACACGGCGATGATGCCATTCGTTCCGGCCGTAATGGAACTGGTGGTGAAGGTGGCCTCGTTGGCGGAAAGGGTGCCGCTTCCCAACAAGGTGGCCCCATTGAAGAAGTTCACGGTCCCTGCCGGGGTTCCCACTCCTGGTGATACCACGCTGACAGTCGCGGTGAAAGTCACCGACTGCCCGAATGTGGATGGATTGAGTCCGCTGGTCAGCAAGGTGCTTGTGGTTGCTTTGTTGACAGTTTGGGTGATCGCCGAGCTTGTGCTGCCGTTGAAATTGCCATCCCCGCTGTATTGGACAGTGATGGCGTGGGCACCGGTGGAAAGGCTGGAGGTCGTCAGCGTTGCCACGCCGGCTGTGATGATACCGCTGCCCAGATTGGTGGATCCGTCGAAAAAGCTGAATGTACCACTAGGGTTCCCAACGCCGGGGGCCACGGTGCTGACCGTGGCGGTAAAAGTCACAGATTGTCCGTAGACAGAAGGATTAGGCGTGGCGGACACAGTGCTGTTTGTGGTTGCTTTGTTGACAGTTTGGGTGAGGTTTGCGCTGGTGCTGTTCACGAAGCTTGCATCGCCGCTGTAGACGGCAGTGATGTTGTGTGCTCCGACGGTAAGGGAGGAAGAGGAGAAGGAGGCGACGCCAGCGGTGAGGGTTCCTGATCCCAGCAGGGTGGTGTCGTCGAAGAAGTCGACAGTTCCTGTTGGCGTTCCCGCACCGGGTGCCGCGGCACTGACTGTGGCGGAGAATGTGAACAGTTGTCCGAAGACCGAGGGGTTTATGTCGCTGGCCAGGCTTGTGGATGTGCTGGCTTTGT
>CAIWHS010000020.1 GCA_903912515.1 uncultured Planctomycetaceae bacterium | reverse complement strand
GCTCACCTTCCGCCATGCCGGCCGCGATTTCCGCCTGACCGATGTCCACGGCCGGGTGGTGCGGGAAGTGTTCGCCTGACCGCCCGGGAAAAACCCAGCCTCCACTCATCGAGGTTTCGATGCGCAGCATTCTGATCGAAAAACCCTACAAGTTCATTCCGCCCATCCGGGCCAAGTGGCCTCAGTTCTGGTTGCTGAAGCTGGGCGCCTTCAAGTCGTATCTGCGCAACGAGTGCGGCGTGGTGGCGCACGAGTGCCGCAATGTGGACCTGCTGCGCGATTCCCTGAAGGCTGGCCACGCCATCCTGCTGGCGGCCAACCACTGCCGCACCGGCGACGCCGTCGCGATCGGGCATCTGGCCAACGAGGTTCCCTGCCCCATGTACGCCATGGCCAGTTGGCACCTGTTCAACCTGGGCTGGTGGCGCACTTTTTCCTTGCGCTTGATGGGGGCCTTCAGTATCTACCGCGAGGGGCTGGACCGTCAGGCCGTGGATGAGGCGGTGAACATCCTGCACAAGGCGGAGCGGCCCCTGCTAATTTTCCCCGAGGGTATCTCCACCCGCACCAACGACCACCTGATGGGTTTCATGGACGGTCCCGCCTTCATCGCCCGCACCGCCGCCCGGCGCAGGGCCAAGGATAACCTCGGGCAGGTGGTGATCCACCCGGTGGCGATACGCTACCTGTTCGATGGCGACCTGGACAAGGCGTGCGACCCGGTGCTAACAACCATCGAGAAACGCCTCACCTGGCACCCCCGCCCGGGCCTGCCCCTGGTGGACCGCATCATCCGCGTGGGTAACGCCCTCCTTTCCCTGAAAGAACTGGAATACGGCTTGAGGGCCATGGATGGTGGCTTACTGCGGGAGCGGCAGACCAACCTGGTGAATCACTTGCTGGGTCCCTTGGAGAAGGAATGGCTGGGCGGACCCCAAGAGGGACAGGGAACCACCAACCGAATCAAGAACCTGCGCATGCGGATTTTCCCCGACCTGAGCCGCAACGAACTGGATGAGGCCGAGCGTGTCCGCCGCTGGCGCCAACTGGAGGACACCTACCTGGCCCAACAAATCGACTGCTACCCCGGCGACTACATCACTGCCTACCCATCCGTGGACCACATGCTCGAAACCGTGGAGAAATTTGAGGAGGACCTCACCGAGGTGGCGCGTGCGCATGGTCCCATGCGGGTGATCGTGGATGTGGACGAGGCAATCAGCGTCTCCCCCGAGCGCGACCGCCGTCAGGCCGAGGATCCGCTGATGGCTCAGGTGAAAGCCCGGCTGGAGGCCAAGTTGCAACAATTGCGGACCGAATGTCGCATGTATCGACCGGATTCGGCCTGAATGGCCTTGGCCGTTTTTTTGATGCCATGCCAACGGCTATCGGTTAGCCTCAACCCAGTGAAATCGGTTCGTCTTCCAAGGGAGAAAGTCCATGCTGCGCGTATTTGCCCTGATGCTGGCCCTGGGTGGTCTGGTGGCCCTGCAGGCCCAGGAACCCGCCACCAAGTCACCCACAGAAAAGACGCAAAAAAAGGAGGGTAAGGCTTCCGCCAAGGCGAAGGATGGCAAAACCGCCCCCAAGGGACCTCCACCGGTAAAGCCTACCGAGGCCAATGTGGCCTACGGATCCCACCCCCGGCAGGTGCTTGATTTCTGGAAACCGGAATCCGACAAACCCACCCCTCTAGTGGTGATGATTCACGGCGGCGGCTGGGTGAACGGCAGCAAGGACAACTACGCCCGGCAAGTGGCTCCCTACCTGAAGGCCGGCATCGCCTGCGCCGCCATCAACTATCGCATGGTGCCCGAGGCCACCGAAAAAGGCATCGACCCACCCGTGAAATGGCCGCTGGAAGATGCCGCCCGCGCCGTTCAGTTTTTGCGCAGCAAGGCGAAGGAATGGAACATCAACCCCGACCGCATCGGCGCCACCGGTGGTTCGGCCGGTGGTTGCTCTTCGCTCTATCTGGCCCTGCATGATGACCTGGCCGACGCCAAGTCGGCAGATCCCATCGCCCGCCAGTCCACCCGGCTGTATACCGCCGCCGTCACAGGCGCGCAAACCACACTCGACCCAAAGGTCCTGCGCGAATGGATGCCCAATTACCGCTACGGCGGCCACGCCTTCGCTATCCGCACCGACAAGGAGCGCGACGGCGCCTTCCAGAAGTACTGGGAAAAACGCGAGGAGCTGCTACCCAAGATTCGCCAGTACTCCCCGCTGGAGCAGGTCAGCAAGGATGACCCGGCCATCTACCTGGAATACCCCGCCCAGAAGAAGCCCGCAGTGAAGGGCGAAAATCAGGAAGACCCCACCCACTCCGCCCTGTTGGGCATGATCCTGATGGAAAAGCTCAACGAAGCCGGCGTGGAAGTCGTGCTCGTCTATCCAGACGCCCCCAACAAAAAATACAACAACAGTCAGGCGTGGCTGATCGAACGGTTGAAGAGGTGAAGGCTTGGCTAGAGCAGACCGTGTTTAACTGGAAACCACCATCATCAGCTATCTCACGGCCCGTCCAAGCCGTGATTTGGTGGTTGCAGGACAACAAATGTTGACCCGTTCCTGGTGGGATTACCGAAAACCCGCCTTTTCGGTATATATTTCGGAGCTGGTAGTTCAGGAGGCCAAGTCGGGAGACGCCGATGCGGCAAAAGCCCGTTTGGATTTGATTTCGGATCTCCCGGTTCTACACCTTAAACCAATCGCTTCAGCCTTGGCAAAGGACCTGCTTGTTCAAGGGGCCCTACCATCCAAGACAGTGGAGGATGCCTTACACATTGCCATCTGCGCGAGTCATGCCATAGAGTTTATGCTTACTTGGAATTGCAAACATTTGGCAAATGCCAGAATGCGGCCAGTTATCGAACGGGTCTGCAGAGTCCACCACCTGCCAGCGCCTATCATTTGCACTCCCGAAGAGTTAATGGAGGGCCCCCCATGACAGACCCCATCGTTGAGGAAATTAGAAAAATCAGGGACGAACATGCCAAGCGGTTCAATTACAACCTGGGTGACATCGTTCGACACCTTCAGGATGAGGAAAAAAAATCAGAACGAACTGTGGTGAATTTTGAGCCTCAACGGATTGATCCCATGCCCGAACAGCCTGCATGATCCAACCAGCGTGAAGATTTCCGGAAAGAACCCCTCCCTATGTGACCAGAGGGGTTTCT
>CAIWHS010000019.1 GCA_903912515.1 uncultured Planctomycetaceae bacterium | reverse complement strand
GCAAGGTATTGGGCAGCAGCTCAGTTTACCAAGAACCCTGGGCATGCCTCATGATTAACAACGCCAATACCCGCAAAGTCGTTTGCAAATTGCCCAAACAGGGCCTACAGCCCGCCCAAACAGATGAAAAAATCAAAATCATAGGTAGTCAATTGATATAAAACACAAGTCTTGGCATTATTTATGAAAGTTGCTTCCTTTTTATTCCGCTCAAACTGATCGCCAAAAAAACTACCAAGCCTCCTTCAAAATGCCTAGCACATCCCCTTCCAGGGGCCGCCGCGGGTTGGTGCGAAACAGTCGCTCAATCTTCGCCCGCTCCGCCACCTTGGGCAGTTGCTCCTCCTTCAAGCCCAACTCGCGCAAACGCTGCGGTATCCCTATCAACCGCGACAGCCCCGCCACCGTCTCCACTGCCAACTCCGCCGCTTGCCGGGTGGTCAACCCATGCGTCTCAACCCCCAAGAGCCCTGCAATTTCCGCAAACCGCTCTTCCCGAGCTGACAGATTGAAGCGCATCACATGCGGCACCAAAAGTCCGTTGCCAGCGCCATGGCTCACATGCACTTCACTTGCCACCGCGTACTCCATGCCATGCACCAAAGCCACACCCGCATTGCTGAAGGCCAATCCTCCCAAGGTTGCCGCCCATGCCATCTTTTCCCGGGCCTCGCGGTCGGCCCCATCCGCCACCACCCGTGCCAAATAACGCCCGCACAGCGTTATCGCTTCGCGGGCCACCAAGTCGGCCATCGGGTTGGCACCCTGATAAACCGAACTTTTGCCCGAAAATGGCTCAAAGCTTGCAAAGTCAGTCGCCGTGAAAGCCTCAATCGCATGCACCAGCGCATCAATCCCACTGTCCGCTGTCACCTGCGCCGGGCAGGTCATGGTCAATTCCGGATCAACAATAGCCACAACAGGCCGTAGGTGCTGGCTCAAGCAACTTACCTTCATCCCCTTTGCAGGGTCGGTGAATACCAAAGCCGAGCTCACCTCGCTCCCGGTTCCTGCCGTGGTCGGCAGGCAGATCACCGGCAAAATGGGCCCCGGTACCCGGTCCTCACCCGCAAAATCAGTCGGGCAACCCCCGTGCTTCAACACTGTGGCCACAATCTTGGCCATGTCCATGTTGCTGCCACCGCCCAATCCAATAATGCCCTGCGGCTTGCACTGCTGCGCCACTTCCAGCGCCTTCAACACCGCACCAAGCGTGGGCTCAGCCTCGCCTCCGGTGAATACCGTGTTCGCAATCCCACAAGCCTTCAGTGGCCCAGTCACCGCTTCCACCAAACCATGCCGCTCAAGAATCTGGTCAGTAATCACCAAAACATGGTCCAAACCAAGCTTCCTGACAATTTCACCTGTTTCGCCAGCCGCTCCCCAACCAAAACGCAGGTGAGCTGTGCTGTGATAATTCCAGGCGCTGTTCATGGTGCTTTATGCTGCCATTTGGGGATGATGTTAATTGCGTTCCTGTCAAAATACCACCAGCATAAAAAGCTGAGGAGAGCCACATGCCAAATCCTTCCAAAACCGCCAAACTGGGCATTGTCACGGTCAGCGACCGGGCCAGTGCCGGCATCTACGAAGACCGCGGCGGTCCCGCTATCGTCGCATTCCTCAAAAAAACCATCACCAGCCCCTTCGAATTGCTCACCCGGGTCATTCCCGATGAACGACCATTGGTCGAATCCACACTCAAAGAACTGGCAGACGAGGCAGGGTGCTGCCTCATCGTCACCACCGGGGGCACCGGCCCCGCTATCCGCGACATCACTCCCGAGGCAACCCTTGCGGTGTGTGATCGTGAAATGCCGGGGTTTGGCGAACAAATGCGGGCAGTCTCACTCAAGTCTGTCCCAACAGCAATCCTCTCCCGTCAGGTGGCAGCAACGCGTGGGACCTGCCTCATCATCAATCTGCCTGGCAAACCCTCCGCCATCGAAGAATGCCTGCTAGCAGTCTTCGCCGCCGTCCCCTACTGCATCGACCTCATGGACGGCCCGCGCCTCGAAACAGACCCCTCCGTGGTCAACGCCTTCCGCCCCAAGAAAAGCTGAAATCATGCAACCAAAAACCATCGATCTCAATGCTGATCTAGGCGAAGATGCCGGGCTCGATGAAGCGTTGATTCGCCAAGTCAGTTCCATCAACCTTTGCTGTGGCCTGCATGCGGGCAGTCTCGACACAACCGAAATTGTCCTGAAACTGGCAGCCAGCCAAAAGCAGCACCGCCCTCTGGCGGTTGGCGCCCATCCCGGCCTGCCCGACAGGCTCTCCATGGGCCGGGCCAGCACCAACATTCCACCCTCCATGGTCGGCGAAATCACCCGCTACCAAGTCGACATTCTCACCCGCATGGCAAAGGATGCCGGCCTTACCCTTTCCCACCTCAAGCCACACGGGGCCCTCTACCACCTGGCCTGCTCCAACCCCGGAGTGGCCGATCAAATGGTCCGTATCGCCCTACATTTCAATTTGGCAGTGATGGCCCTGCCCCAAACCCAACTGGCCTCCGCCTGCAATGGAAAAGTTCTTTTCATTGACGAAGGTTTTGCCGAACGCGGCTACCTCCCAAATGGCAGCCTCATTCCCCGCGGCCAACCCGGCGACATAATCCACAACCCAAATGATGCCGCCTCACAGGCAGTCAATCTGGCCCAAGCCGGCCTCCATTCCCTCTGTATCCATGGCGACAGCCCCAATGCTGTCACTGTTGCGATAGCTGTTCGCCTTGCCTTGGAAAATTCCGGATGTACCATCTCGCCCCACCGCTGACCACCAACCAAATACGCACACACCCTTTCAACCCTGTTTCCAAGTCTAAAATTCACCCCAAAATAAGCAAAACCCGCCGGCCCACATGGGAGCCGGCGGGTTTTGTGATCAATCGATCTTGAAAAAATCAGCCGCCGCAGCAGCCGTTGGCAGCATTGCGATGACGCAGACGGCCACCTGCTTCGCCGCCGCAGCAACCCTTCTTCTCGTGCAGCCTGCCCAGCATGCTCTCACGGCCACCGGTGCAACCAGCAGCTTCGCCGCCGCAGCAGCCCTTCTTGTCGTGCAGCTTGCTCATGATTCCTTCGCGACCACCGCAGCAACCTGCAGCTTCGCCACCGCAGCAGCCCTTTTTGTCATGCAGACGGTCCATGATGCTCTCGCGGCCGCCGCAGCAACCACTGCAGCCACTACAAGAAGCCACAACAACAGGAGTGCCACAAGCCTCAGCCTTGTTCTTGAAGAAGAACTCGGGAGCCTGAATGCCAGTGGTCATAGCCACCATCAGAATTGCGCTAAACATCGAGGTGATTCCTTCCCAAAAATTTAAAACTCGATTCCGCCGACTGAGGCAACCAAGCCCCACATCTTCAGAATTCCCTACCCACTCCCGAAACTAGGCAGATTCGGGTGCATAAGAATTAAAGTAAAGATTGCTAACAAGCGGTCAATGCACCGAATGGAAAATTTCTAACGATTATACCGATTATTCTGGCAAATCTATGCCTAAATCACACTCGATATTCTCGCCAAATTACCCATTTAAACACACCAAAACCACCAACAGCTCTTTACCTCCCACCACCAATTACGCCATTTCCGGGCTTCCCGCTCAGACATAGGCTGAACCCTGGGCGGTTTTCGCCTCGAGCAATTTTAATTCGATTGAACACCAAAATATGACCAAAACCGGCCTAAAACTGCTAAAAAACGGCCCTTTCGATCTCCTGGTCGATTCCGGTAGGCTCGGTTTACGCGACAAGGGAGTTGGCCCGGGCGGCCCCGCAGACCGCTGGTCCTTCACGCTCACCAATGCACTGGCTGGCAATTCTGAGGTGCAAAACTGTGCCGCTCTCGAGTTCTCTTTGGTCGGCCCCACACTTTTGGCCCTAGAAAAAACCGGCTGCGCCATTTCCGGAACCACCCAGTCATCCCAAATACACAAACAAGATGGCTCCACCCACCAGCTGAATCCCTGGTCTTCTTTCACACTTCAACAAGGTGACCAATTGCATCTGGGCCCCACAAGCCACGGCTTGCGTGGCTACTTGGCAGTTCAAGGCGGCTTCACCACACCCTCCATTGCCGGCAGTCGTCAAAGCCTTGCCCCGTTAAAAACCGAGGCCCACTTGCCTTGCGAATCAAGCCAACTGCCTGCCAGGCACATGGATTTGCAGTGGGCAGACCCACTGCCAAAAACAAACAGCCTCAGACTCCTCCCCGGCCCCCAATGGAACATTCTCGGCTGGCAAGGCAAAACCTCCCCACAGGCCACAGTGGCTCTCCGCAGCGACCGCATGGGTGTCCGTTTGCAACTCAATAGCCCAGCCCCAATTCCGCCCACGGGCCTTCTCAGCGAACCGGTATGCCCAGGCCTCATTCAAGCTCCTTCCACAAACGAGTGGATCATTCTTGGAGTGGGCTGTCAGACCTTGGGTGGTTATGCGAAAGTTGGATATGTTATCGACGCCGACCTCGACCGCCTGGGCCAACTGCGCCCAAGCGACAAGGTCAGCCTCCAATGCGTTGAAATGGCTCAGGCGCTTGCAGCCAACCACGCAAGGCTTGGCGAGCTGGCCTGCCGCTGCCAAGCGGCACTGGCAGGCCTTAAAGCGCCTTGATTTTTCTTGGTTTTTCTTCAACAGATTTAGGGAATCTTCTCATGGCAAAAGTGTTTATCGGGCCGTCGCTTTTCAAGTCTCTTCCCGATTGGGAATTCGCCCGGGTTATCAGGGCCGCAGGCCACGAGGTGGTTTTCCACAACGAACCAGAACAATTGCTTGAACACCAGGTTTTACAACTACTCAAAGGCATGGATGCGGTAGTCGCCGGCAGTGAACCCTACACCCGCGCTGTTCTCGAGGCGCATCCCCAATTGAAAGTGGTCGCCCGCGTGGGGGTCGGTTTCGACACAGTCGATGTCGCCGCCGCAACCCAACTGGGCAAGTTCGTCACCATCGCACCCGGAACCAACCATGGCTCCGTCGCCGAACACGCCTTCTCCCTGATCTTGGCACTCGCAAAGGGCATCGTGCCCCAGAATGCAGGCATGCGTCAGGGAACTTTTCCCCGTGGCATCAACACTCCCCTCCGTGGCAGCACCCTAGGCATCGCCGGCCTCGGCCGTGCCGGAAAGGCTATGGCCGAACGCGCCCAAGCCTTCGAAATGAAGGTCATCGCCTTTGATCCCTTCCCAGACGAGGCCTATGCCAACGCGCGCAATATCGATCTGGTCGATTGGAAAACCCTGCTGGCACACAGCGACTGGCTAACCCTCCACCTGCCCAGCACCAAAGAATCCCATCACCTCATGAACGAAAAAGCCTTCGCCGGCATGAAAAAAGGTGCCTACCTCATCAACACCGCCCGCGGTGCCGTTGTCGATGAAAAAGCACTCAATGCCGCACTCGAATCAGGCCACCTCGGTGGCGCCGGCCTCGATGTCTTCGAGATCGAACCACCAGGCGTGCTGCCCTTTTTCAATCGCCAAAATGTGGTTCTCACACCACACGCCGCCGGTGTCGACCGCCAATCATTGGCCGATATGGCCCTCTCGGCCGCCCAAGCAGCCGTCGATGTCCTTGCTGGCAACTGGCCCATGGAAAAAATCGTCAATCGCGAACTCGCTCGCGAAGATTAAAAACCCACCAACCGCTCTTCCCAAGGCCAACCGTTTGCCGGTTGGCCTTTTTTTTTCCTCATCCGCAAGCTATTCGGCCTCCCAGATGGGTCATTCTGTTCGTAATTCACCCGCCAGGAGCGGTCCAATGCGCCTCAATAACACCTGCAAAAACGCCTTGTTGGGCCTCACCGCCCTCGCCCTGGCCACTCCATGGGCCTCTGCTCAAGGCAGGCCAAGTCCAGGCCCTGCCGCACCCGTTCCCGGCCAACCTCCATCCCGGCCACCAGCCGCTGCAGCCCCCCAGTTGCCCGCAGGCACTAAGGAAGGCACTCCGGTCGCCACGGTCAACGGCCAAATCATCACCGCCCTCGACCTCCAACAGGCCATGCGTTGGATCGCCCCAGCCCCAGCCAATGCGCCTTCCGCCATGGAACGCCAGCGCCAGCTCGAAGCCCTCGGCCTGCTCATCGACAATCTCCTCATGGAGCAATTCCTCAAGACCAACGGCCCGGCTGTGCCCAAGACCGAGATCGATTCCAAATTGCAGGAACTCGCCAACGAATTAAAGAAACAAGACAAAACAATCGAGTCCATGTGCAAAGAATCCGGCATCACCTTCGATCAACTGGTGGCCAACGTCAGCACCAAACTCTCCTGGAGCGCCTACGCCAACCCACGGATCACCGACAAGCTCCTGCAAGAATACTATGCCGGATATAAGGACTTTTTTGATGGCACCATGGTCCATGTCAGCCATTTGGGCCTGAAGATTTCTCCCACCATGCCCCCAGCAGAAAAAGCCGCCGTACAGGCGCGCGTTGCAGCTATCCGCGAGGAAATCGTTTCCGGAAAAACAACCTTCGAAAACGCAGCCAAAAAATACTCCCAAGAAGTCAATGGTGCCCAAGGTGGCGTCATCGGCTTCATCCCTCGAAAGTTCGCCGTCGACGAGGAGTTCTCCCGCGCCGCCTTCGCCATGAAGGCCGGCGAAATTAGCCCCCCCATCGCAAGCGAATTCTCCATCAACCTCATCAAGATCAACGAGCGCAGGCAAGGCCCCGGCTCCACCTTCGCCAAGGCGAAAAACGATGCCCAGGAAATGTTCACCGAAGAACTCTTCCAGGCAGTCCTAACCCAACAGCGCAAAACCGCCAAGCTCGATGTCCTGTTAAAATAAGCTCAATTTATATCCATTAAAAAAGCGGCCAAGCCCGGACTTTCTCCGGTCTGGCCGCTTTTTTAATGGTTCCTGTCACCTCAACGACTCAACCAGCCCGACTTTTGGCCAAATAAGTCATCACCACTCCGCAGAT